>NZ_AP017379.1 GCF_003966735.1 Desulfovibrio ferrophilus | reverse complement strand
ACCCTTATTTTATTTCCAAATCCGACTGCGGACCCCGAACATTATTGCAAAAAGTTCAACCTAACTAGCTCCGAGTTGAATTTCATCCAAAATGCTCCACCGCGCCGTGTTCTCGTCAAGCGAATGTCTACTCAAGAAAGTGTACAGCTTGATATCGATCTCTCGTCCCTGGGCAAAGATATTTATAATTTCAACTCGGATCGTGATGTGGTGAGAAAACTTCAAAACATGAGAGGAACCCATGCGAATTGGAAAGACGATTTTCTTTCTTTTTGCGCTGGTTCTGGCGCTTAGTTCGTCTGTTCTAGCTATGACGGTCACGGACCCTGGCAGCTATACTTACTACGTCGAACAGATCAAGGTTATGGAAGCTGAGTTCAAAAATCTTCAAGAGCAGCTGGAAACAGCCCAGGATATCTACGGCCAGACAGTAGAAGTTTATGACCAGCTTCACGGTGTTTATTCTATGGGGCTATCCCTTTCTGACAAGCTCCAAGCGGTTCAGGCGGAGCTTACAAGCGTTCCCTCTGGTGCTTCTGGCTTTGCCGGGAAGTGGGAAAGCCTTCTTCGGAAATACGGTGATTTTGATACGTTCAACGATGTTGATGATTTTTTGAAGGTCGCGTTCCCCGATGTGCGGGAATTCGACTTTGACGATCAACAACCATGGAAGCACATAGACCTTCAATATCAAGTCCGCCAAGAGGCGCTAAAAGCGGCCATAGAACGCTCCGAGCAAGCTCAGGCAGAGCTAGGCGAGGCTATGGATAATTTAGCCGCTCTAACGGCTCAGATTGATCAAACACAAAGCCTTAAAGAATCACAAGACCTGACAAATCGATTTCTGGCGGAAATTCTTTTGATTATGCAAAAGTTGTATGGCTTGACCGGAGCCCTTGGCGAAGCCCAGGCACTACTCTCGTATAAAGGAGTTAGTGATGAAGGCATGACGGCCAGTGAATCTAAAAAGAACGGTAACAAGTCGATAGACCTTTATTATCTTCAAGATAAAATGATTAAGCGCGGATCACGGAACCCTGGCGAAAGCGACCCCGAAAAAATTTGGAAAACTCTTGAAGCTATGTAGGAGAAAAGGATGTTCAAAAATATCTTTGTAGCACTCGTCATTTCTATTTCTCTTGTTGGCTGTGGAAGCAGTGACGACAATAAAGAAAATACCGTCAGTAATACTCAGCCCAAAATTATTGAAGAACGCACATCCCAACCTTTGAGAGAAAAAGCAGTTTCCCAAAAAAACAAGGAAGTAGACCTGTACGGCCTTCAAGATAAAATGATTAAGAGAAGCGGAAAAGAAACAGGCGAAAGCGACCCCGATAAAATTTGGGAAACCCTTAAAGAAATGAAGTAACTAGGAAATAGTCGGAGTCGTATAATGATTTCATACCGCACCTTCATTCAAGTAGAACAAATTTTATCTGAATATACTCAGTCGATTGGCACTGACTTTCTTACAGACTTTGGCCCTTTCTTTGTAGCCTTTTGCACTCTTTACGTGATGATAATAGGCTTGATGATTGCGAAGGGCAAAGGTGATGCGCAAGAATTAATAACTTCTCTGATCCTTTTGGCCGTTCTAAATGGATTTCTTATTTCTGGTGGCTATAATAAATATTTTGTTGAACCAATTACAGAGACAACAAAAGACCTCTCTGCATATTTTATTTCAAAGTCTCCAACGGCAGACGCTTTCGATTTGGACCCCGACAAAGATTTTGAATCTGCTTTTTTAGTCATGGACAAACTATATGTGCGTATGGCCGTGCTTGCCGACACACTTTGCCCTGAAATTGAATTGCTCAATCTAAAGGTCGATCAAGTTTTTCAATTTATTCTATGTATCATAATGTTTTGTGCATACGTCTTCTTACATCTTGTTTATGCAGCTGTAATTTTGATGAGTTTTGTATGTATGCACATTCTATTAGCAATCGGAGCTCCTTTTATTTTCTTCGCCGCTTTCAAAAAGTCTCGGGCCTTAACATTTACTTGGATAAAAGCCGTTTCTTCTTACGCCGCAACAATGGTGATGGCATCTATAGTCATTTCTATCACGCTATACTCGATCAACGCTGCAATTGTACCTCTTGAGAAAATTACAGATGAAGTTTCTTATCCCGTTTTTCTCCAAGCCTTTTTGCAAGTGCTTTTAAGCATCGCCCTTGGTGCGGTCATGTGCCTCAAAGCGCCTGACATGGGCGCAGGGCTGACTAACACAATGCCAGGAAGCACGGCGGGCATAGCCGCAGGGGTTGGAGCCGTTGGGGCCGGATCAATTGGAGTTGGCAAAATAGCCGCTGGCGCAATGTCTGGCGGTGCTTTGTCCGCTGGTATGTGGGCTTCTGGGAAATTAGCAGGGAGAGGCGTTTGGGGCGCAAACGCAACCTATAATGGACTTAGCAAATTAAGGCAACGCGCCACAAAATAAACACACAAACCCTAACCGATACCATAGGAGGAAATGACATGGGCAGATGTCTAATCCTGATTCTGACACTTTCGCTTGTGGCCCTTTCGGGCTGCGCACCTAAAACCCCCTGGGAGAATAGCCCAACGGACCTCAAGCCTTCACCTTGCGCTAATTTTGTGCAGCTAGGTGGAGAATGGCCAGGACAAAAATATGTCCGCCTTGATGTTGATCCGTTTGTGCAGTTCCGGGGGGTCCGTCGTGGATAATTCCATCTCTCCCGAAGAACAGGCGCGAAAAACAGCGCCTTATCGGGAATCCCAACGACTGCTCAAAATTCACGTTTGGCTAAACGTGTTCTTTGCCGTCCTAATCCTCGCTCAAGGTCTATCAATGGTTGCCTTGTTCCCACTCAAGGAAACGCGAACCGAAATCATTGAGTTTCGTTCCGAAGGCAACAACTTTGTAAAGATCGCAAAGGCCGAGGATGATCTGACCCGCAATGAACTTCTCATTAGTCGTTTGACTCGGGGCTATGTGGACGACCGAAATACGGTTGACCACATAACGGATGCAGTCAGATTTACAACTGTCCGCCTCCAAAGTTCCAAAAAAGTATTTGAAGCCTTCCAAGCTCTTATGGATTCAAAAAGAAACAAAAAATCACCAATGAGAAATAAAAACTGGCGGCGAGCAGTTAATATTTTGCGTGATAATCGCATTGGGAAAATTGGAAGCGGCGTGCATCAGGTGGAATTTCAAACCATTGATACGTTCGATGATAAACCAAACGACCCCCCAATCAAACAGTCATGGGTTGCAAACATGCGCTACACCTTTGTTGAACAAGAATTGACGAAGGAGGAAGGGCTTTTAAACTTCGCCGGTTTTGTTGTCACCGACTACAACTTCTCTAAGAGAAAGACGAAATGAAAAAAATATTTATAATCCTTTTTGTTTTATCTATAGCCGTCCCGGTTCAGGCTGAAATCTTGAATTTGTCTAGTGGCAAGAAAATTACTCCCGCCACGGATCGGGCCATGTCCCAAGACGTAAACCTAAACGCAATCCAAAAAGCATTCGACGCAGCAGACCCCCGCAGCCCTATCAAAGAATGGCGTTATGATGCGGGAGTAACTTATAAAATTCGTTTGCGTGAATTCATGGCTTCCGTTGTCGAGCTCCCCAGGGGCGAGGAAGTGGCGGATTTCATCTTGGGCGATGAAAGCGTTTTTTCTTTTATCCCATTGCGCAACAATAAGCACGCCTTTACCTTGTCTGCCAAATATCCCGGTGGAGACACTAGCCTTGTCGTTTTCGGTAAAAGCGGGCGTGTCTATACCTTCTATTTACGCTGCGATACCGTAAAATCGACGTACATTCCAAACCTTACCACACGCATTGTAGATGAATCGTTTGTTTCCAATGAGCCCATCCCGATCCCATACGAGGACATGGAAGAGGACGAACCGGAAGGCTTGGGCTGTGACGAGTGCAAAAAGGATAATCCGCCAAAGCTACAATCCGACAAGCTGGAAGGTGAATATTTGCACTCCCTGCCGGACGTTGACATGGCGAAACTCAACTTCAATTACACTACGTCAAAGGGTGATGCGTCCTTGAATCCCCTTCGTATCTTTGACGATTCGCATTTTACCCGGTTTCAGTTCCCGCCAAACGTAGATTTGCCCGTCATATATATGGTTAAAGACGGCTACGATACCCCTATCAATTCACGTGTCGAGGTCACCTACGCGCCTGGATCGGACACAAAAGTTCTTTATCGAACCATTGTGGCCGAAGCCATTAATCCCACAGGAAAGTGGACCATCCGTTCCGGCGAAATCTACCTTTGCGTGAGAAAGACCGATGGCTAGAAAAGCTGGACCGGCCCGCATAAAGAACCCTTCACGGTTCCGTGGCCTTTTCCTGTGGGGCGGGCTGGTGGCTGTCGTAACGATTGCCTCCATCGCTCTTATACTCGCCGTGAAGTCCAATAGGGCAAACGAACCGAAGGATGAAAATATTATTGAATTTTCGGATAGCGCCGACAGTGTAAATACTTTTTTCCCTTCGATAGAAGAAGAAACAACGAAAGAGCCAGAACCAAAGGCTAAACCCAAACCAAAGCCCCGGCCCAAGCCAATTGCACCGCCGCCAGCGCCGAAGCGCCCGGCGCTTTCGGATATCTTTAATTTCAAGCCCACTCCGAAGCCCGCAGGGCCAACGAAGGCAGACGAAATTAATTCCACTCGCCGGGGCGCTGTCGCTGTAAGGTTTTCCTCCTTCCTGGGCCAACCCGGATCAGGCAAAGAGCCTGAGCCGACCTGGAAAAACAGCCAAGAGGATTGGGCAGAAGAAAAAACGGTCACAAGCTACCCCATCGACATGAGCCGGACCTTGACCGTGGATCGAAATATCCGCGCAATCCTCATCAATGAAATTAGATCTGATTTGGAAGGGAAGGTGGTTGCCCAGGTCGAGCATGACGTTTTCGGCGCTCATGGTCGCAATGTCTTGGTCCCTGCCGGAAGCAAGGCCGTAGGCCGCTACAAGCCCCTGGAAAAAGTGGGAATGGAGCGACTGAAAATCACTTGGGTTCGATTCATCACGCCCGATGGCATCAACATACATACGGCTGACGCTGAAATGGCGGACTCTATGGGCCGTTCTGGAACGTCTGGACAGCTTGACCGCCGATACTATGAAAAGTTCGGCACAGGGCTTCTGGTGAGTTCTCTTGGCGTTCTGGCTTCCTATACGATGGAAGCCACAAATGAAAATCAAGCCGTGGCTATTGAACAATTCGGAAATAGCCTCGCAAACATGACCAATAGGATCGTGCAGGACAATCTGGACATTAAACCCAGGCTGACGATCCCTGCCGGAACCCGCATCTTGATTTCTCCATCTCGCGATATTTGGTTTCCAAAACCGATCAAAAACAGTGTGAAAATCACTGCTTTGGAGGATAAGAAAAATGACAAATAAATCCGTTATATTATCATTCGCTCTGGCTACAATTGCCGGTGCTTTTTTGAGTCTTTTTTTGTTTGTTGGCATGACCCACGCGGCCACCAAAGCCGTATTGCCCATTAAAACAACTCTCCCGATTGTCATTAAAGAGACGAAGGACGCAAAAAGCGTAGTGGCCGAGCTCAACGAGGAGGCCCGTCAATTCGGCCTAGGCAACATGACTCTTGTTGGCACTATCGAGTATGCCCCATACGAGGACAACCCGGAGTTTACCATTGCTCGGATCAAGTGGCGTGCAGCGGAGTACACCGCAGGAGATTCCGGGGTGAGTGTAGAGCTTACCGCTCCGCTTCAAACTGAGTTCGCAGCCAATGAAAGTCGCGTTGACGCGGGAACGGAGTTGGAAGCCGTAGGCGATCTTCAATCCTTGCTTGATGATTTGACGAGCCTCAAGGATCAGGCCTCTAAAGCAACCCAGGGCACAGCAGAGAAGACAGAAGAAAAAACAGAGACTTCCGAAACGACGAGCACAAGCTCTCTTGCACCTTCTTCAAGCGGAACGTCTGGCAGTTATGATTTCAGTGACGATGATGGCGATTTTGTAAACTCTGACGTTACCGAAACCAAGCAGGAATGGCAGGAGTGCTCGGACCGTATCGCTCTGGAAGAAGGCCGATACTATCCGCAACAAAAGCTCGTTACCCTCGACGGTGAAGGGAATGTGGTTTCCATGGGCGCGTGTGAGGATAAGGGAGGCTATGAGCTCCTGCCTACCGAAACCGAAATGTGTACGCCTTTCGTTGATTCTGCCGGATCACAGCTTGTTTTGCAGGAGAAAACCCGTTGGTTTGATAAGGACGGAAATCTTCTTAAAGTCGGTGACTGCGTAGACATTGAAGGGGAAGACCCTATTCCAGCCGAAAAGGTCTATGGTGATCCGTGTTCCGTTCTCAATGATTTTGATGCAATGCGGGTTTATCAATCATACCGCGAAATGGCGAACTATGACGGCGTAACCTATGAAGTCAACTCCTGCCATGTTGATTATGATGCTTACTATCAAGTCCTGGGGGACTCATCCGAGTGCGGCGTTCGCCATGACTTTGCAAACAACCTCACGATTCAGCAGGAACGTCTTTATTACATGGATGCAGCCACAAAAACGTGGCTGACGCTTTGCCAAGACAGCACAACAACCTATGAGCATTACGCGGCCTCTTGTGACGCTCTTATTGATTGGGACGCGGGCAAGGTCTATCCGCAAAGTCGTATCGCTTACGACACGCCAGACGGAACGCAGTATGCCAACACTTGCACGCCGGAAACCGGCGTAGAATACAATCTTCAAACTGAATATTGCACGCCTAAATATGACCATGACTTCAACGCGGCCACGAGCTATGCGATGGCGCGTGCTTTCTATGAAATCGGTGGTAATCGTGAATATGTAGGAGACTGCGCAAGGACTCCTACCGAATCGTTTGAACATCGGTATGACATGGATGTTTGCACGATGGTTCATGACGATGATGCTTTGCAGACTCAGCTTTTTGCAAAAACATACATCGATACCAACGACGATGGCCGAATCGATTTGACCGATTGCCAGGAGTATGACCTTCCCAAAGCATATACATACATGGGACAAGTATCTAAAAAAATGGTTTTTACAGTTAATGATTCTTGGACTGTTCCAGACAATGTGACCAACATTAGTTTAATAATGATAGCATCAGGATCGCGTAGCTCCTACAGTTGTAGATGGTTGCCCGCTGGCTGCGACGGCCAAGGATATGTTTTTAATAATTATTTCTGCGACGGAGGAACCGGCGGATTTGGAGGGCAAATATTTGAACAACAAAATGTGCCTGTAACACCAAACGAAACAATTTCTATTACTGCTGGCAAACTACAAAATACTTCCATTGTGACACAGGCAGAAACCTTTAGTCTTTCTCCTGGTGGTGGTTATCCGGGGAGACAAGGGACCCAAATTTTTACCGAAACGTGCTATGCAAACTATGGAGATGGAAATCAAAAAGCTGTAAATTGTGTAGACGGCACATGCAAACAAACAGGCGGTACTGGCGGCAATGGTCAATACCTCCCCGCCGACGGGAACACTTATGGACAAGGCGAAACCGGGGCTCCTGGTGGAACCTTTATTTTAAAGTATAATAGTCCGAACTATGATTATCTAATTTGTAATAGCACAACGGTAACCGGTAGCCCTTCGGCAACAACTCAAGATTATTCAAAAGCCTTCCCCCGCCCCGACAATCACACGGGTGGGGCTGTAGCTATCACCTACAAAGTTGAGCAGTACCGACGTTTTGACGGTTCCATTCTTGAAAAGCCGGTCAACTAGGTGGGATGATGGCAGCACCAAATAAAATTCGCTATCCGCTGTTGGCAGAACACGCCAAACCGATTGAAAAATATTTCAAACCCGGTGTGGTCGAACTTTGCATTAATGGCCCTGGCGAAATATTCATTGAAACCCACGATGGATGGAAGAGGAAGGCCGACAAGGAATTGTCGGCCCCTCTCCTCAACAAATTCGCCTCGGTTCTTGCGTCTGTCCAGGGCCAAAAATACGACCCAAACGTGCATCCTCTGCTTTCTACCTCACTGCCCGGCTATGGGTATCGTGTTCAAATTTGTGGTGGAGCTCTTGTTACTAGCGGATTTGCGATGAGTGTTCGCATAGCTCAAGCCAGACGTTTTCCTTTGGAAAGCTACAGTGTGAGCAAGGGACCAAAAATGAAGATTTGGGAAGAGGAAATACGTGATGCCCTTCGGGATGAACGAATTGATGATGGAAAGGTTATTGAAAAGATTAAAGACGGCCTTGTTCAGGGAAGGTCTATACTTGTCGTGGGCGGGACCAGCTCGGGCAAAACAGCCCTTCTTAACTCTATGGCCGTCTATGTTCCTCAAGATCAAAGAATTTTGACAATAGAGGATACAGCAGAACTCGATATCGATAATCCAAACAAGGTGTCTTTTCTCAAATCAAAAACCGGAACAGACGTAGCACAGATCACTGATACGAACATCCTTGATGCGTGCTTGAGGATGCGGCCTGACCGTATGTACATGGGCGAGCTCGACATTAAAAATACAATGTATTTTTTGCGCATGGTCAATACTGGTCATTGTGGAGCCCTGGCGACTCTACACGCGAACGGGTCAGATGGAGCTATCGACGCCATGGCTCAAAACTGCGCTCTTTGCAAGTACGACGCGGAAGCGGCTAAACAATACGCCCGCAAAGGTATCGCCCTAATAGTTGTCATCCAACAAAGAAGCCGCCGCGATTACAACCTTCAGGCTTATGATCTCACCGTTTAAAAATTGTCCGTCCAGGGCGAACCTGGTTCCGACAAAAACGGAGCAAAAATAATGAAGCACGGATTATCACATATATGGATCATGCTTACCCCTTTCTTTGTTATTTCCATTCTGACTGGCTCAATCGCCGTAAACGCCAAGACAGGATTTGACCCCAGGGCAATGCTAAAGGTGATTACCGTTTGGCCGTGGCCGCTCTGGTTGAAATATACAATGCTGGCTGCCATTGCCGGGGGTACTCTCTGGATTATCTGCAATCCCTTTGCATGGTTCCACGGTAAAAATGAATACGGTGGAGCTCATTGGGCGAAGAAGAAAGAGCTCAAGAAAAAGCATAAAAAAGGCGGACACGGTCTTCTTGGTAAAACCGGCTTAATTATTGGCGTGTACCGCAAGGGGCTTAGACGCTACTTCCTGCGGATTGCTGAACCACTTTCGGTGTTAATTCACGCCGGACCCGGTACGGGTAAAACTGCTGGTGTCATAATCCCCGCCCTGCTTTCATGCGAACACAGCGCAGTGATCCATGATTCCAAAGGTGAAATTCATGACCTGACGCACCATTACCGAGGCCAATGGACGAAGGTAATCAGGTTCGCCCCTGGTGAGCCTGAATCGGCACGTTGGAATCCGTTGGCTGCTACTGAGCTTCCCAAACTACGAAAAGGAGCTGTGGTCGGGTCCGAAGCATGGACCCGATGGTGGGAACAAGTTGAAATTGTGGTTGAACGAATCGGCGTTTCCTTGTTGCCAAACGACAAAGCCGATCAAACAGACCATTGGACACAAAGCGCCCGCGCAATGTGGACTTTTTGGTGTCTCATGGACATCTACGAAAACAGCGAGAGCTCCGTGCCCGCTGTTTTGGATCGGGCTCTTATGGGTGATCGTCAAATATCCATCGAAAAAGCATTGATGGAACACGAAGATGATCCACATTTGCCAAGCCGCGTATTTAAAGAAGGAACTCGTTTCCGCGATATGGAACAGAAACAATTTGATTCTGTTACATCTACGTTTGAAGCCAAACTACAAGTCTATTTGTCGGGCACGGTGGCCCGCAATGTGTCCTCTTCGGACTTCTCCATTCGTGAGCTCCGTAGGGAACCCACCACTATCTATGTGGTGATTAAGGAAGCAGATCAGGAACGCTTGAAGGGCCTGATATCCGCCTTTTTTGAACAATGCGCCTTGGTTCTCAAGGAAGAAATCCCAAATCTCCCCAAGGATTCATTTTGGGCAAGGATAAAGCGTGGCCTAGGGATGGAGCGGGGCAAGGTCTACGATCAGCGTATAACCTACTTTTTGGACGAATTCGTAAGGCTGGCCCGCATGGATGAAGTCTTGACGATCCCCGATACGGGCCGGGGCTATGGCATGAGCGCTATCTTTGTTGCTCAGTCAATTCACCAGTTAGCCGCAATCTATGGAGACAAACGCGCCCGGCAGCTTTTGGACACTTGTAGCTACCGGATTGTCTACAGCCAAAGCGATCAACAAGTATGCAACGAAATATCAAAGGCCATTGGTAATCAAACGCGCATCAAAAAAACTCGTCAACAAAATCGAGCGACCATTACCGGGGGTAGTACTTCCGAGGTTTCCGAAGGCGTGCCCCTTATTCTCCCGCAAGACATTGGCACATTGGAAGTAAAGCGCAGGGGCCGATGCCTTATAATCAAGTCTGGCCTTGCGTCCATTCCTGTGGATGCAGAAGGTGCTTTTTGGTTCAAATACAATGAATTCAAGCGCCTGATTAACGATAAAAAAGCCCAAAAAGCAGAACGCCAAGCTATGGCCGCCGAACAGGAAAAACGCGACGCTGAACCGCTGGAAACGGCAGAAGAGATAGCCTTGAACAAGGCCACCTCCCTTGCCAATGAAGCAAAAGGAAAGGCCGAGGCTGCAAGGGTTGCCCATAAGGAAGCAGTTAAAATCCTCAATGCTACACGCGAAATTGCCGAGGAAGATGATACGGACGCGGTAAGAGCAGCCTTGGATAAGGCCGTGGCCGTGGCAGACGAGCTCAACGAGGTTGCCGAGGAAACCGAGAAAGAAGCGAAAGAAGCCAAAAAGCAAATGGACGCTGCCGCCGTGGCTGTTCAGGTTGCAAGTTCTTTAAATGCCTCGCCGCAGGATCAAGCCTAATGATCCTGCGGACCATGCCTTTGCTTTTGATTTTGGTTTTTGTGGCTCCGTTCCAGGGCGCCACAAAAACAGCGGACTTTGGTTTTGCCGAAGCCGGGGAGAGATATAGCATTGATCCGTTGTTGATCGAGGCGATTTCCTGGGTGGAATCGCACCACAATCCCACAGCTATTAATCAAAATCGTTCCGGCTCTGTAGATCGAGGGCATATGCAAATAAATTCTCGATACTGGCGGGATAACAAGTGGGTTTGGTGGGGGTCGTTGGAAACAGACCCCGCCTATTGCACGATGGTAGGAGCATGGATTTTAGCGCAAGAAATTGAGCGGTGGGGAGACACCTGGGCAGGGGTCGAAGCCTACAATACGGGAAAATCCGTGGCCGCGCATCTGGATAGAGGAGATGAACGCCGGGCCATCATCGCGGAGGAATACCGCAAAAAGGTTCAAGCTCGTTTCCAGAAACTAACACACAAACGGAGGACAACATGGGCAAGCAATTAGTAATCTGCGAAAAGCCGGATCAGGCCCGCACATACGCCGCTGTCTTGGGCTCTCCCAAGCGTCAAAATGGCTATGTCGAGGTCGGTAATTTTGTTTTCACATGGGCAATCGGACACCTCTTTCGTCTTTGCGATCCAGGCGAAGTAAATGAAGCATGGGCCGGACCGTGGGATATAGAAAAGTTGCCCATGCTGCCGGATCGGATCAGTCGTAAAGTCGGTGACAGCGTGAAATCACAATGGGCCGTAGTCAAAAAGCTGCTCAAGTCGTCGGACGTTTCCGAGGTCGTAAACGGCTGCGATGCTGGTCGAGAAGGCGAGTTGATTTTCAGGGAATGTTACGAGGAAAGCGGTTGCAAAAAGCCGGTCAAGCGACTGTGGGTTTCCGACTATACCCCCGAAGCTGTACGCAAAGCATTTGATAGCCTAAAAGACGGCGCGGCATTCCAAGGTCTTGCCGATGCCGCCAGAAGCCGTGCCGAGGCCGACTGGCTGATTGGGATGAACCTTTCTCGCCTTTTCACACTCAAGGCCGACGAAAAAATCAGCGTTGGGCGTGTCCAGATTCCAACCCTCGGACTCCTGGTACAACGAGAGCAGGATATTACAAATTTTAAAGCCCGTGATTTTTGGCGTGTCACAATCGAATTTCAAGACAAAGGCTTTGCAACGTGGCACAAACCCACGGAATTCAAAGAAACACGCATATTTTCAGAAGATGATGCTAGGGGCGTTGTTATCCGTTCGCGTAAAGGCGATGTGGGCAAAGTTATGTCCAGTGAAGGGAAGGAAGGTAAAACCAACGCGCCGCTTTGCTATGATCTCGGATCATTGCAAATGGACATGAACAAACGCCACGGGTTAACAGCAGAACAAACCCTCAAACTCGCACAAGCCTTGTATGAAAAGCACAAGCTTCTCACATATCCTCGGACGGATTGCCAATTTTTGTCGTCCGAGCTTTTTGCAGACCTACACGGCCACTTGGATGCAATTATGGACTTTTTACCCGAAGAGTCCCAGGCCGCCCGCGAACGAATGGCAACAGAAGGATTAAAAGGGTTCCGTGTCGTTAATGACAAAAGGATCACAGATCATCACGCGATTATCCCGACCAAAAAAGCTCCGATTCTGGCGGAGCTCACGGAAGATGAAAGGCGTGTCTACGAAACGGTAAGCCGCCGATTCTGCGCGGCCTTTATGCCACCGGCCACGTTCATGAATTCTGTGGCTTGGATCGAAGTGGGTGGTGAACGCTTTAAGGCCGAAGGCAAGGTGTTTTTAGATCGTGGATGGATCAACGCGGAGCCGTGGCGAATAGCCATTGATAAGCCCATGCCCGCGCTTACCGAAGGGCAAGAAGTTCGGATTGCAAAGGTTCAAATGCCTATGGACAAAACCAAACCTCCAAAGCGTTTTTCGGAGGCCGATCTTCTGAAAGCGATGATTACTGCCGGAAAGGATGTTGAAGACGAGGACCTTTCCAAAATTATGCGAGAGACAAAAGGGCTAGGCACGTCTGCCACCCGTGCAGAAATCATCGAAACATTGATTCGCAGGCAATATGCCGAACGTAAGGCGAAGGCATTGCTGCCCACGGCCAAGGGCCGGGCGGCCTTTGGGTTAATTTTCAAACTTTGCCCCCAGGTCACAAACCCCGTAATGACAGGAGAATGGGAACACGCCCTGGAACGTATGGAAAACGGGACGTTGAAAAGAGCCGTATTTGCCTCAGAACTGCATAAATTCATTTCTGGCGTAGTCGATGTTGTTAAAAGTTCAAACGAGGCATACAGCGGCCCTAGGACGGCAAAAAAAGAGTGTTTAGCACTAGGCAAGTGCCCTATTTGTGGCGGAAAAGTCGTTTCCATGCCGAAATCGTATTCCTGCGAAAACTGGAACAGAGAAGGAAACAAGTGCCCATTCACAATTTGGAAGCTGTTTCGTGGTCAAACTCTCAAAGAGTCCCATGCAAAGGCGCTGCTGACAAAAGGAAAAATCCGAAATCCAATGACGTTTAAGGCCAAAGAATCCGGCAAAAAATACAAAGCCTATGTAATACTACAAAAAGATGGTTCTACAGGTGTTGAATTTGCCAACCGACGATAATTTGTTCGGCCCTGGATGAATGGCCAAAGACAAATATGTTTCCGTTTTTGTCCGTCCGGACCTCGATCGATGCCGACAAATTAAAAAGGGTTCTGCAATTAAAAGCAGAACCCTTTCGTTTACATGCTAACGCCCTTTGCTTCTTCCCATCGCCTTATGGATTGACCGCTCATGACCCTTGAGCAATTTCAACGCATCCAGCCGTTGCTCCTTGGGAAGCTGCTTGCTTTCTCGAATAGCCTTTCTTGCCCGCTCAATTTGTCCTAGCCCGGTCTTGCCCAAATTCTCTATTGTCTTGCCTCTTTGACGCTTGTTGCTACCCTTCATCCCGCGTGCGTCTTCGGAATCATTTTCAAGACCTTTCACGTTACCTTCTATACTCCGCATGGTTGAATTGAGTTCGTGGACATTCAATTTCTTATGCCTCCGTTCAAAGTCTTTGGAAAAGTTTCTAACGGCCTTTTGAGCTTCACCTTTCTGCATGGTTCCCCAGGAGGCTTTATCAATGGCCGTCTGCATCCTGCCAAGCTGTTTGCGCACTGCTTCGCGGTGGCCTGGAACATCCCGGCGTGGCGCTTTTCGTTTCATCCCCCGCTGAAATTGCCTCTCTCGGCGCTCTAGCGAAGCCAGTTGCTTTCCTATCTGTTCATGTAGATGAGGTGGCTTTTCTTGAGATTTACGGGTGGCTATATGCTCAAGGCCGCGCATAGAAAGCTCTCGTCCAAAGTCCTTGCGGGATTCCTCTCGCACGCTGTTTGTATAATGAAATTTTTGTGTCTTTCCCTTTTCCCGCAGCTTCGGATGCGTATTCAGCAAAACATGAACATGTGGATGTTTTGCGTCTTGATGCAAACCAATTACATATTCATGCCCCTTGAAATGCTTCTTAGCCACGGCCTGGGCAGCCGCCAAAACCTTCTCGCGGTTCTCTGGCGTTTGGTCTGCACCAGCGGAAAAGGTAAAGTGCATGGTATCTCGTGTTTTGCCCTTTCGACCTTTGACCTTGACCGCTTTGAATTGTTTCTGCCAGCGGTCATTATGTTTCTTGATTCCTTCCCTCGTCGTGATCCATCCGCCATCATCGCGGATCAGCTTTACGTGAGCTTCTTGTTTCTTTTCTTGGGAATTCTTCCCACTGGTTCTTTTTGCCTTTTGTGACCGGGTGTAGAAATGATCTCCTGTCTCAATGTCGCGCAAGGTCTTCTTGAATAGTATTTCGGTGCGTTTTAGTGCCCTATCACGCTTGGCTTTTTGTGATTTCGAAATTTTATTAACGGCCATAGCTTGAACATTTCGGCGTTCCTGGGCGCTTTCAAGTGCAGTCTTGACGGCCTTGTCGGCGTAGTTCGTACGGATTGCACGGGCGTAATCTTCTCGATATTTGATCCTGGCCTTGAACGTCCGCTCCTGAAAATATTTATTCTGTTCGGGAGTCAAAACCGGCTGCGCTTTTACGCGAGGCAATTTGCCTTGCACTACAGGTGGCAACTTCGTTTTGTCTTTGGCCTGGGCTCCGGTAAACGCGAGCCCGGCTTGTCGCACAATCTCACTGCCCCGCTCCTTCTGGCGTTCCGGTCCTAACTCTTTGTATATCTCGCGGCGCTCGTCGCGGATCGCTGTTAATTCTGCATTTTGCGCCCTCTCCGCATCCCTAATTTCACGCATCATACCGGGTGGCGCTTGGGGCACTTCGGGCAAATCGAGCTCGTCTTGAAGTTCATTCAGGTGTTCGCCTTCTTGTCCTTCAAGCTCAAGCCTCGCAATATAATCCAAAGATCGACGAACACCCGGCCCTTTCGGGCTGCTAATGTGTTTTATGACTGCCTGTGAAGGCTTCGCGGCTTGGCCTGAGCTCCCGGAGCCGGTTTTCCCACTTCCCCCGCTCTGGCTTGTGGGGATTTTTACCCTACCGCCTTTACTGCCTCCGCCACGTCCGCCGGTTTGCTCATCATCGTAATCGTAATTGTTCTGTGAGCTCATCCTGAACCTCAATCATTTCATCGCGCATGTCTGTGAACAAATCTAAAAGGTCACCTTGTACGTCTTCCAAATCGCCAACATTCAATCCATCTGCCTTGAACTGGTTCAAACGCCGGGCAATCTGATTCAGGTTGGAGCCGAGTGGAGCTAGAGCCTGTTCCAAAAGATTCAAACGCTCTAAAACCTTGGGCGATAATTCGGGCGGCTCTGTGTTCAGATAGCGATGCACGGCCAAACGGATGTGTGCGGATCGCGTACCTCCCTCCCGCTTCCGGCGCTTGTCTAGTCCTGCACGTTCGTCTTCCGACAAACGGACTGTCGTATGTTTCAAGTCTTTTCCCATGTCTTCCTCTTCCCAAGCGTCGGGCCCTTCCTGTGGACAGGGTGGCGCGGTTTCGGGGGGACCCTTCGGGGGGCTTGGCCCACCTTTTCGCTCTTGGCGAAAAGCAGGACCAGGGCGTAGCCGTGGGTCATTTGTGGCACAAATGGCGAATCCTGCCAGGGTATTTTTTGACGTAGGTTGACTGTTTACAGGCAATCGCTGTCATGTCAAGCACGCGAAGACATGCACTCTATGTCAAAAACTAACCATGGATATTACAACGATCTGGAAAGAATCGTGTTGTGGAAATATTTAGCGAGTCTTTGAGATAGATATTTCCATAGTAATATCAGCAAAACTAAAGACAACGGTACATTAAACCCGATCTGAGTTGTGTTGAAGATGTGAATAAAACAAAGAAATAGCACTCACGACTAAATGAACATCAAAAAAGCAACGTAAGAGCGCCGTCATGTTGTCAGAAAGGTTTGCGGTTCTCTAATTTCGTGACATCGCCTGTTTGGGGAGTGACCAGCGGGTTTTCGGGTGTGACAACTGCCTATCGCGGCGTGACAACCAGTTTTAAGGGCGTGACAACTACCCCTAGGGGCGTGACAGCTATTAGTGGCGCGGGTTTCCGAAAAACAAAAAAAGGCCCTGGACGGGCCTAAAAAGGTTCATTTGGGGGCTATCACACCCCTTTTTTGACTAGAATCAGCCCACCACGGCATCAGTCAAAAGACAAAAAGCCATGTTCCCTATCTGCTCTTTTTGAATTTTCCCTAACGCTTCGCCTTGTCCACCGGCCATGACCTCAGACAAGGCGTGAAGGAATTCGGAAATATCGAAGCGTTGAAGTTCTGGCGGCCACGAAAGGTTACGCATAATTTTTACCCCGCTGGGGTCCACCGGCAGCGTACCAACATCAGGCAGGATCACGGCCAGCAACTCGCCACCGAGCCGCCCTTCTATCAATCGGAATATCTCTCGTCGGATTTCGGTTTGTGATTCCGTTTCGGCATAACAGGCTGCTGCTCCCGAAAAGCGGAGAAGCACACGGATCACACGCGAAAAGCTGACCTCTGCAAAACAAGGATGGATTCGGAATGAACGCTTCATATTGAAAACGTAAAGAGGAACGCTTTACAAGTCAACCGTAAAGCGTTCCTCTTTACAAAATGGGAAAATGCACAAACTTTGCGCTTGGGCCTTAGTTGGCCCCGCGCTCGGTGCCCCATGTGCCCTGATTGGAAATTATAAAGAGAAGTAAAACACCACCAAATTTCGTTTCTACGGGCCTTTTCTTTTTTGAGTATGATTCAGGGTGTAACTTTCTTGAAAAAGCCATTTGAGCGTAAGCGAGGGCAAAATAAAGGCCCCTCAGTTTTGGGTTGGGCACATACGATTGAAAAATCGCATGTATTTCCTTTATGGCTGATTTTTCTTGCCCTAGTCTTGTCTATTGCGCGGATCACGCGGAGCGTGCCCCATGGATCGAAGTGAATAGTTTTGCCTGTGGCTATGAACATTTAAATATTTAGCTTTGGGTTAACACAGGCTTAAGATTTTAGGGCGATGCTTGGCGTTCCTTCTAATCTTGTTGGTTAAAATCCCGTTCCTTTAACCCTCTTAAGGGGGGTTGTAAGGGGGGGATATTTTTTTGACTCCCCGCCTATTGGTAATAATTCCTACCAGACTATGAAGAAAGAAATTTTTAAGAAGAAGAATAAGAAGAATAAGAAGGGATGAAAAGAAGCTTCAAAAACAACTGCTTAGCCCTCCAAGGGTGCATCAGAACCCTAACGAAAGGTGCATCAGAACCCTAACCACCTCTAAAGGGTGCATCAGAACCCCTACAAGGGTGCATCAGAACCCTTACAAATCAAACCCTGGGTGCATCAGAACCCTAACCCTTTAATCATTTTAAGGAAAAAGGTGCATCAGAACCCTAACGAAAGGTGCATCAGAACCCTTACTTTTCAAGGTGGGTGCATCAGAACCCTAACGCGGGTGCATCAGAACCCTAACGAAAGGTGCATCAGAACCCTAACCGATTCACAAGGGTGCATCAGAACCCTAAGAAAAAGACCGACACAAGCAAGGGCCTGGGGCGGTCTTTTGTCGGCATCGAGCGAAATCCAAACGAACAATTTATTCTGAAACCTTTGTTGGCGGTCCTGCTACCTGAATAGCTATCCAGCGGGAACCATCATTTTGAGCTTTTTGAATCCTGACCAGTTCCCGCCTAAATTTTTCAGAGGGCCACACCTTATATTTATAGTCGATGATCTTCCTACCCTCTTTTATTTGTTCGCAGTCCCAACGCTGCACAAGCTCCGCTATTTTCAATTCCTCGACCGCACTATCCAACAACTGGACATTCCGTTTGAGTTTTTGATTTATAGCGTACCCGCTCATCGAAAGAAACGGCACCAGCCTGAACTCGTATGGCCGATCCAGGTTCGCCCCGTTCGGATCATAGCTAATCAGTTTCAACAATTTACGAGCAAGAGTGCCCATACCCATCGCCAATTGATAATTATATAGCCTCAAGCTCTTATTTTTAAGAGCTCCGTCTACAAGCGAATTAAAACGGACGTAAGCCGATTTAGGGTTTTTTGAATTAGGAAGCCCCAGGGACAACAGCGGAGACTCCATAAATTCAACGGTGGGGCTTTTGAACGTAATACTTGTTCCACGGAGAATTTTCAGCGATTTGATCAAATCTTTGTAATTGATTGTATGCCCATGATTTTTCAACTCTGCGATGATCTGATTTAAACTGAAAACAACTCCAAATTGATCGTCTAAAATTTTCCCTTGTCCTTCTTTGGCGAGTTTAAGCAAAGCGTCATATACATTCTCTTCCCGCGTGCCCATGTAAAACTCAACACGTTGTCCTTTGTACTTTCCCCGTGTCTCTGTCACGCGGGCGGGGTCAACGATGAGCTTGCACGGCTGCCCCTCAAAATCGAACACACGCTCCAAACTTTTTAAGTGACCGTCTTCTGTTCGGGTTGCCTTCCCATAGAAATATTTAGGCATCAGAGCATCCAAGGCCATCATACCGGAGTATGGCCCTTTGCGAAGAATAGATTCAAACAGCGTAAGTTGACGATTCGTTCTTTGCTGTACTTCCGTGAGGTCTTTATCTTCGGTTGCCATGCGTGAACCTTGCCTTTTGGGCACCAAATGAGTATGTTTCATGCTGTTGATCCTTGGTTGCGCTTTGATAAGGGGCTTCTAGGATCGCCGGTATCGGTGGGGTTCTTTTCCACCAAACCGTTTGTGTGTTGGCGAGGTGCCCTGCCCGGCATCTCGCCTCTTTTTTGTCCGGTGGCCACCGAGTGGCCAAAGACAAAAAACTACCGATCCTTTCCAAGAAAATAATACGTCCTAGCACCATCGTACTCGGTCGTGATTAACCGATATCCGCGAAACGACAAATCAGTCAACGATTCGGTAAACACTACTCCCGCCCCATCCGTACAACTTAGCGTAGGCTTGGTCGGATCACTGGAAATGCCCTGTGAGGTACAAATCATAATTTCCTGATCTTGGGCGTGGGCGTTCACAACACCGCCCAGGGCCAACACCACCGCCAAAATCAAAACACGACACCTGCCCATGTCTAAAACCTCCTAGAACCCTTCTCTGTCCAAAAAATTGCCTAATGCGTTGCGCGTAATTTCAGAGAAATTAAAGCGTTCGCCTTTCGTCTTTAAATCAATTTCATACTGGATGAGCCGCGCCGTCAATTCATGCGAAAGTACGACATTACGCGTAGGCGGGGGTGTTGCCTTTTCTTCACTGGCCGGTGCCGGGCTGCCGGTCTTGCCCAAAAGGCTTTGTTCTCCCCTTTCGGGTTTCTTCGTTCTCGTTGGTTTAGGGAATCTATCTGCCATTTTTCATCCTCCTGACAATTTCCTTTGTAAGTGCAACGTAATCTTGAGCGCCGTTCGATCTCGGCGCGTGTTCAAAAATGCTTTTGCCGTAGCTCGGAGCTTGCGCAAGGTCCGTGTTTTGACGGATCACCGTATCAAAAAGAAGTCCCTCAAAACCTTCGGCGGTTTCAACGTGGCGCAAAACTTCCTTGTCCAAGGACCGGCCACGAACGAACATGGTTGCCACGATTCCCAAAACATTGAGATCAGGGTTCAAATCTTCTTTGACTAACTCCACTGTATTAAGGGTGCGGACAGCACCTTCAAGCGGCTTGTACTGTGTGGGCATGGGAATAAGTACATGATGCGCGGCCACCATAGCGGCCACGGTGACTTTGCCCAGGCTAGGCGGGGAATCCAGAATTACAAAGTCGTAATCAGTAGCCGCCTTGAGCGCCTTCTTAACGTACAATTCTCCACCAGTTTTGGTCTGGAGCTCGGTATCAGCCGAAACAAAATCAGGATGACACGGCAAAAGCGAAAGGTTCTTGCCTATCTCCACCACCGCAGGGCCGAGTGGTTCCTTGTCCAGAACAACGGTAATTGCATTTTGCTCTTGTTCCTCTGGAACTACGCCAGAAAACCGGGTTAGGTCGCACTGTGGATCAAGATCAACCGCCAGCGTTTTCTTACCCGCAATCGCAAGTGCCGCGCTCAGATTGTGGGCTGTCGTGGTCTTCGATACGCCACCGCTCCGATTGGCAATCACAACAATTTGCATGGTCTAGCCTCCTGTTAGGTGGTGAAGTTATGCGCAATTACACATTTAGTCAATTCAACAATTCAACAATTGTACAACCAGCAACGAGCTCCGCAATCACTCCCGTTTTGTCCTGACGGCAGAAGCCAGGTTAGGACAAAACGAAAGGGCCGGGGCGATTAGCCCCGGCCCGCGCCAGGAGGTTAAACCTCGTTGCCGAGCTCGTTTGATCCTTCGGCGGCAATTCGGTTGAACCCTTTCACCAGGGCAGGACTCTTAAACTCAATATGTATAGTGCCCTTCTTGAACCACTTCGCCTTGAAATAGGATGTCTCGCAGTTCGTAGCTTTCTCTTTCATTGCCGCCTCAATAGCGGTGGTGAAGTTTCCGGGGTATTCGGGGAACCCCTGCCCTTCTAGGAAGTGAAAAACTTTATCGAGATCGAAAAGTAGGTGCTTACGGTGATCGTCCAAATACCACCTAACGCTATCGCCATACTGAGAGAACTCTACACAATGGTTGATAATAACCTTATCACCAACCTTGAAAGTGCTGTTGGTCTTATAGTTCGCAGCATAAAGGCGCAAAGCCTTGTGAGTTTCAGAAATAGCCGCCGAAAAAATCTCGCTCTGATTCTCGGCAAGGCCTTGCAACGTAGACGCGAGATTGCCCAAATCAAAAGACGGCGTTTTGTGATTTTCAAACATCCGATCCATACGGGCTTTATCGTCGCTGCTCATCAAGTTACGGATACCGGTCAACTTAATGGCATAGTGCCAATGCTGTTCCTTTATGTGTTCCAAGGTCTTGGTTGAACTTTTTTCTGCATCATTCAAATCAAACCGGCGCAACCGCTCGGAAAGTAGATAGCTGCTGAAACCTCCAAGGGTAGCAGTGTTGAGCTTTTGGGCTTCGCCCAAGAGCTTGAAGGCTTGGGCAACAAGGCCGGTCACTTTGTCGTGGTTCTCCACCAGCGCAGCGAGGGTTTGGCGAGGGATCAGAGCGGTGGTCATGGCTATTTGTTCTCCTGGGCCTTCAAGGCGTTGATGAATTTGTCCGCATCTTCCTGAGTTTTGCAGACCTTGCGCCCTGTCCAGCCGAACTTTTCATGCCGTCTGTGATAGATTAGGAATCCATTTTCAGGATCACCGGGGCGGCGGTTGTCGCAGTTAATAGGCTGAACGTCGTATTCCTTAAACGGCTTGAAGGTGAACTGAACGCCGTTGCGAATTTCGCACAGATTCTTGCGCGTGTGGAAAGGCGTGGTGCTGTCGAAGTCGTTCACAACTTGGTCAATGGCGTTGGCAACGTTAAGGAAAGCTGTTCGGATTCGCTGAATCTTGGAAACGTCCTGCGGATCGGCGGCGGCTTCCATCTCTTTCAGGTCTTTGCCGATGGTGTTCATCATATAGATATTGAGCATGTGAAATTCTCCTTGTGGGGGGGGGCCGAAGCCCCCCGGCTCGGGTTAGAGACTTTGGGCTTCGACTTCTGCGGCGGCGTTTTCTTTCACCCACTGGCTGCACTTCATCAGTTCGCGGTTGGTCAGTTCAAAGCAAACCACATAACCGTGCCCCTCGTCGGTGCTGTTGCGCTCTCTGTCCGTACCGATCCCTCGATCATACCAACCCAGAAAACGGGTCACTTTGGCGTTGCTCATTTCGGGAGTTTCAAAAAAGTCCATTTCTTTCCCCTTGATTGTGAGTTTTGCATCCCCCCACGTTTCTTTGGCCGTGCGGGGGGCCTTCACAAGAAGGCAGGCCCCCGCCGCCAAAGAAATAGAGCTCCATAGAGCGACACCGGCACCGGCCCTGGGGCGGTCATGGCGTGATCTTGCGGGCGGCATCCGACAGTGACAGGCGCAGCTTGTCGAGCACTGGCACGCGGATGCAGGGCAAAGCCCGAAAGCAACTGCAAGGGAATGACAGGACCAACACAGGATTAGCCGGTTGACCGGGAGAAGGAGGATCGGAGCGGCGAAGCCGAGCGGAGGACGGGCACGGCTGCCATGAGGGAAAGGCCGGAAGGCTTCAAAGCCGTGAGGGCGGCGAAGCGCCCACCGGAACACGGAACAAGGGGGTCACGGGGGATTAATCCCCTCTGGCCTGGGGAGAGAGCCGGAACGGATCACGGGCGGGGGAACGCCTTCGGTTTTGTCCTGGCCCGGGCAACCTGGCCAAGACAAATTCCAGCACCCATTTTTGTCGGCATCGAGCGAGATCCGGACGGACAAAAATGCACGCCCGCTGGCGCGAGTTGAGCCCCGGAATAAACAATTGTGGAATTATACAATTCAACAATTGCCGAGTGCTCAAGGCGTGACTGCGGGTACGGATCAGACAAAAAGGCCGAAGCCCTGGCGCGGTCTTTGCCCCGAAGAGGAATGAAGGGCCAGACTTGAGGATGAGAAAGCCCGCGAGGTGTAGGGCTCTCGCAAGACGAAAAAGACAGGCCGTAAATGAAAGAAGGGGAGCAAAAAGCGTGACAGGGCGAAGGCCGAAATTTCAAATCCAGCGGTAAGGGCGATGCGTAAACAAGCCCTCACCGCCAGCAATCCTACATGGAATTAGCAGGAAGGTATTTCAGGTTATGCTTTGCCGTTTCTAAGGCGGGCCATTTGAATTTATACAGCCATGTACCGCTCATTGTAACATAGACACGGACTTTGGTTTCATCCACATCACACAGGATCAAAAGTGTCTTTTCAGCCAAAGCCAAGATCGTTCGGTATAGAGTGCTATTTACATTGACGATATATTTTGATTCAAGATGAGCTGCATAACCTTTGCCTTCATAGAGTTCTTTCATTCGATCTTGTTCTGCGAGGCAAATTTCAAACAACGCGGCCCGCTCTCCAAGCGTCAATTCATATTGATCTATTTCAATGATGGTTTCCATTCCGTCACCTGTTTGTGTGCTGGTGGTCTAAAAGGAATGGGGGGGATGATCTGCCCATCACCCCCCCCCAGGGGCGGAGCAAGCCAGGGCTGCCCCCCTAGCTCACTCCTATCGTCGCCGTTACGCGCCGGTGGGGTTCTTTTTAATGAGCCTGTATCGGCTCACGCGGGCACGAAGAGTTGCAGCGGGCTTGCCATCTTGAGTCGCGTAGGCATCAGCACGCAGCGCGTACAGATCAGCGGTTATGAAATCTCCCTTATCAACGCCCTGTTCAATAACCTTGCTGGCCTGTTCGCCCCAAAACTCCAACGTGTACCAGCCAGTAGGGCGCTCGTTGCCGTCTTTGTCCTTCCCACGATTGCAGCCGATATTGACATTGCAAACCTTACTGCCATTTACGTCATTGCTGCGCACGCCACCTACATTGCCTTCGATATGAATAATTTCACTCATTGTTGTTCTTCCTTGGTTGATGGTTTTCAGTACATGGATAATAACAACTAGCCGCAAACATGCTTCATCTGCAATCCTCCGTCCGTTTGTGTTATTCTTTTTATAGTCTTTTGCGTGCAAAATGTCAACAAATATAAGGCATTATTGCAATTCATACAGTCTTTTATGATGCAGTTATATAAAAACAATAGTTGCAATCTCTGTTAGAAGGCCACCACTGCAATAAGTTGTAGAATTGAACAAAAACTGTCCCTGGTTGCAATCTCCGTCAGTGTGGCCGTGAAGCCGGAACTGCCCGGCGGCACGGTCCCGCAAGGGGAGGGGATACCCGGCTGCACAAGCGCCAGCACGGAAGACGGGGAAACCCCTTGCGGGATCGTGTCGGACAAGGGCAACGGTGCCCGGAAAGGACATGCTGAATGAAAGGAGGTTGCTTACGGATCGTTGAAGTGGAGAGTCTTTTTTGATGCTGGACGCGCCGGGCCGCTCCGCGCCCCTTCCTATGGCGTTTCCTGTGCCTTATAGGGCCGGAAACGTGCCCCGACATGGGCAAACCCATGTATTGCCCCGTGTGCCCCGCAGGGACCGGAGGGGCGCAAAGCACTCTACCAGTGCCGCTGGTGCGGCTTTCTATTTCAGTCTAGGCGTTTCAGCCCTCTGTAGAATAAAACCACAAGGAGAATTGTTGAAATGTACAATTGTTGATTTAGACAATTATTCAATCTATGCGTTGTATTGCGAAATCTTGGGGTAGAACTCTGCGGAATGGCCTTCGTCACCCCCTGGCGCTGACCTTGCGCAGCAGGAACGCTAAAGGCCCAGGCCTGAGAATGAGAAAGCCCGCGAAATGTAGGGCTCTCGCAATGCGAAAAAAGGACGGGGCGAAAGGCAAAGTCCGTGACAGGGTGACACTCGTTCGGTAGCTTTTGATAAACCCTGGCGCACACCTGCTAGGATGTTCTTCTAAGAGGTCGGACCCCAAACCGGCCTCTTTTTTGGAAAAAGGGGCGGATTTTCCGCCCCTTTCACTTACTTCGCTGTGTTACAATACACCGGCACTATGTCATTCCCACCAACGCTAGGATAGGCTATTTTGTCTTGGACAAGTCCACTACCGTTTGGACCTTCGACGTAGGTATAGCTCATGCCCGAAATACAAAGTTTGAACACCGTTATATCAGCCTTGATAATTTCCTCGACTCCGTTTGCATGATGCTTTTTTGTTTGAACCCGTACTTGATCCACGGCAGTTATCAACGGCGAAAGCTCTATGGAAGTTCCCTCGGCTATGGCCGGGGCAGGAATAGACAGGACAAGGGCAACAAAAGCACATGCGTATAGAAAACACCTCATAATCTATCTCCTTCTCGTAGGAATTAGTTTTTCTGGCCGGGAACTGTGGGGCAGAGGACAGGGACTTGTTTGATCTTTTTGGTTTCAGGATCAAATACAATATTGAATTCTGGTTCGGCGTGGGTAATTCGGCCATCAGCGGACAGACGTTTAACAACGTGCATTTGACCGTCGATACATTCACGCCCGATGGTGGGGTAGCCAGACTCTTGAGCCTGGGCACTGGCTGTAAAAATTACGGCCAGCGCAACGAGGACGAGAAAAAATAAAAAGGTAAGATTGCGAAACATATGAACTCCGTTTGTGTGTTGAAGATTTTGCCCGCCCTGCCCGGCGAGTTTGAGGACAATTCCTCTTTCTTGTTTACAGATCACATTTGTTCATCGTCCCAAACCACGATCTCTTTCGTGGGTTAAACGCCGAGACAAAAGCCCTGCAAGTGGCTTGTTATTGCCATTGAATGATATCTTTGAGGCCGTGTTCCAAGTTTTCCCTTCCAATCGGCTTATGTCGAGCTCGTATCCGGCTGCGCGTGAAAGCTGTTGAGCGTAAACGCGGATCACGCGCCCGTTTCCATCAAGGAAGGGATGCACTGCGTTGAGCTCTCCTACAACGTGCGCTAACTGATTTGCAAAGTCCTTGGGCTTCAATTTCTTCATAGCCTCAACGTCCACGGCCTTGGTGATCCGGTCTGTCTCCTGGGCAATGAATTGGGGCTGACAAAACCGGCTCGTTGCTTTTGCAATAGGCACATCGCGCAACTGCCCCGCCCATTCGTAAACGTCCTGCAAAAGATGGCCGTGCAGCTGCTTCAAGTGTGCGGTGGACAAATCGCCTTGTGGCGCGTCTTCAAGACGCGCTGCGTAGGTCCCACCTTCAAACTGCTTAATCGCTGCGGGGTCAGACAGTCCGGCCTTGTTGCGTAGGATGTTCGTGCCGGGGATCAAGTGCGGGGTCGCGCATTCGTACCTCACGTGGCCCGCTCCTCAATGCCCAAGTGCTTCTTGTAAGCGGCCACAACCTCATCGGAGCTCAAGCCTTGTAGAACAAGGTTTTCGATGAATCGCTTATTCTGTGGGGCAACGTGGATGCCCTCAATCTCATTGGAAGCCCATGCTTCCTTGAGGGTGTGGCTCTTTTTTTTGATTTCCTGTGTGGTCAATTTTCTTTTCGGCATGTCCACTCCTTGCGGATCAGTCTTGAAATCCCCCTCTTCATCCGGGGGCGCTTACTTCGCCTCGTCCTTGTCGTGCTTCCGTAGAGCAAAGCGGATCAGTCCCACGCCCAAAATGGCAATAAAAAAGAGAGCGGTAATATTTTTATAGGGTTCCAAGCTCGTGGGAATCGCTTCCGGGTAGACGAGCGACACGACAAGAAACACTGCGGCCCCGCCCGTCCAGATTATCCCCATCAGGAGATAAAGGGCATTGGGGTTTTTCATGGCTTCCAATATTTTCTTAGCTATTTTACCAAGAGTCATAAGTCTTCATCCTTATGGTTAGGTTTGTCTTGAAATCCCCCCCAAGAGGGGGCGCTTACTTCCCGGCCTCGTCCTGACCGGAGGCCGGAGCGGTGGGCATTACCGAAAACTAACGTTAAACCTCTTCCGAACCCATATTTTCCACAAGAGAACGGTCAAAACCAACGGGATACCGAAAGACAGGGCGGCGATATGATAAACGGTCAAGCCGAAGGTCGCCACAATGTCACCAACAATGTATTTCATGATCCCGAAAGCCGCCAAAAAAAGGATGCCCGAAAAGACGTACACAACGGCCAACAAGCCCAACGAGTCATAACGGTCCATCTTTTTCTTCTCTGCCATGGTCAATAACTCCTTCCTGTGTTCTTGCGAAATCCCCCCCGGCTGGCCGGGGGCGCTAGGCCTCGTCTTGGGCCTGGGGCGGTTACTGAACTTTGTCAGCAGGGCCGGGGCCGTGATTTTTTTTCGCGCCAACCATTACTTCCCGTCCCGGCGGAGGCGCGTTGATACAACTGATCTGATTGGACAAATCATAAATCGCCCAGGCCAGAATCATAAACAACGTATAGATATCGATATTGTTTTCATCGCCTCGGATAACATCCCTCACCAACAATGATGCGCTGGTGATAAACAGGATTACCGAAGGAAAAAATGAAGAAATAAAACTCATCTGTTTCATCCTTGTAGTTTTGAAATCCCCCCCCGGCTTGCCGGGGGCGCGTCTAGGCCTCGTCTTCGGCCTGGGCGCGGGTCGCATCGGTCAAATCATCCGGGCGCTTCTTCTCGGCCAGGAAGGGCGAGGCATACCGAATTGCCGGATCGGGAGAACTGAAAGGACCGATGGGGCGGCTTTCATCAACGTGAAAGTAGTACCATCGCCCTTGGCCGAGCGTAGAGACTTCCCCGAAGGCCGTGCGCCAGCGCATTTCAGATTCACGCTGCCATTTGATACCGTTGTGTTCAATTTCCTGTCGATCCATGTTCACAGGCTCCTTGTGGTCTTGAAATCCCCCCCCGGCTGGCCGGAGGCGCTTAGGCCTCGTCCTGGCCGGAGGCCGGAGCGGGGCCGATGGTGATTTTGAATTCCCTGTCGAATTCGACCACGGGCGGCTTGTAGCCCCTGGCGCGGATCACATAGGGCTTAGTCTTGATATCGGGGATGATGGCGAGGAGTTTTTGCCGGGTATCTTCCATGAGCAATTCCCACACGATATCCGGCTCCTCGATGTAGTCCATGAGCTCTAAGAGTTCTTTTTCAGAGCTAATGAGTTCGATTCCAACATCGAGATCATCAAGCGCATCGTCATAGTTGATGGTCATAGATTCCTTCCTGTGCTCTTGAAATCCCCCCCTTGGGGGCATTACTTCTTAGCCATTTTCAAGCCGGGTCCGGGTGCTAAAAGTTCCTCATTCAAAGCCCTGGCCTCCTCGTGGGAAAGCGCTTTTTCATCCCAGGTGGGCGAATCAGCGGGGCAGGGTGGATGCCTCGGCAACCAGTGGCAACCTTTGGTGTCCCTCTCCTTGTAGCTGATCCTCCCACACCGCGAACAGCGCCGCGCCAGAAGAAAACCGCGAGTGTCGATAAGAAGATCATCAATCCGCTGCCATTTATGGCCATTTGGCTTTGCCTTTCCCACTCTTTCCGCTCCTGTGCTTTTGAGAAATCCCCCCCAAGAGGGGGGCATTACTTCTTGCCTTCGTCCTGGGGCTCGTCCTGGGGCTCATCCTGGGCCGAACGCATATTGAGGAGCAGGGTTGAAGTCTTCCGCCCCTCGGCCATATTCTTCATCACCCCTTCGCTGACCGGGGTCTGAACACTGAGGAACCGCAAATCCTCCTCCAAAGAGGCCCGTTCAGCCGGTTGCAAAGAGTTTCCGTGCTTTTCCAAGAGGCCTTTGATTTGTTCAGCGGTCCGCGCCCCGAAAGAAGTTATGGTGGTAATTCGCAGCTTGTCATTCGAAGTCATGATTTTCCCTTGTCCTTCTGTCCTGTGGGCTTCCTGCCAAATCCCCCCCAAGAGGGGGGCGCTTACTTCGCCTCGTCTTGAGCCTTGAGCTGCTGCTCAATCCGAACCCATCCGATTAGATCACGAAGCTCCACAAGTTGCGGATCATCATCGGGCAATCCTGCTGCAACCATCCCGGCATGAAGTGATACCAAGACTACTAAGGGTAATTTTATGCGTTCATTAACCGTTGACTGTTCACTATTAAGGTGAATCGTTTCCGCGCAAACTGGCGCAACCATTCCAAGGCAGAGGAGCACAGAGAGAGCTAAAATCATCTTTTTCATATTTCCATCCATGTATTTGTGCTATGGGGTTGGAAGTTTACATATCATCCATACTGTGACCCATATTGGGCTCTATTTCGTACAGAATTAAGCCGTGAGGGACGTTTTCAAGCTCTGCCTATCCAGACCACAAAAATACGCTTTGCAAAGCTGGACGCCCGCGTCAGGACTGCGCACGACCTTCATTATCCGTGCTACGCCTGTAGCCCTCTCTGAAAGCAAACCAAAGCGGGATTGCAAAAATGACCCACCACGGGACCGGCCCCAAAACATCAACCAAAATCGAAACGGCTTTTGAAATGTCCTGTGCAACATTCATCATGACCTCTTCATACAATCCGGCAGGATTAATAATCCCACCAAACATCTGCACAATGGCAATTCCAAGTCCGACAATGAGTAATACTGGAAAAGCCGAACTTATAAGGTACACAAAGGAAGTGGACCAAAATTTCTTGGTCTTCATCGCTCTGAGGTTCATTCTATACTCCTGCCTTTTTACTCCAAGTCGTTGAAATCATTCTGCACCAAAAAATTCTTTTGCCTCCGCGCCCGCTCCTCTTAAGGGAGTGGGGGCGTGATAAGGAGGGGTTATTCTAGCTCTCCGTGTCACCACCAGGGAAGGGCTGTAGTTTGATCCCCTTCCGCCCTTCACGCGCCCGCGCCTGAATCTGTGGCTTCAAAAGATTCCAAACTGAGCCCTTGGCTTCCTGAAACTCTTCCTCTTCAACCCGCTGCGTCCATCCGTGTCCATCCGGCTTCACCCGCAAGCTCATAGAGGACATAGGAAAAAACTCGCCCAAGACGTCATGCCCGCAGATAGTAATCCCGGACCAATCCGCTGATTTCAACAAAAGCTCCGCAACCCGTTGCGCCTCTTCTATCGTGTCGGCGTCGATCTCTTTCATGATGGTCCCGAATCCAGGGACCGAAAGGCGTAGGGTAATCATCTGCTATGCTCCTCTTCTGCTCCTGGCCCGGCTGCGCCCCCACGTAAGGGGGTGGCACTGGCCGCAGGGGGGTTATTCCTTCGAATCATTATCCTCAACAGGGCAATAATCCTTGTATTCGGGCTGCGACTGTAGAGCCGCAATATCTGCATCGGAAAGCGGCTTTGAAAACGTCACGTTCTGGTGCTTTGGGACGCATTTCACGGGGACTGAGGCCATGGAATTAGTCAAAACGCCCACTTTTGTACGCTGAACATATTTGGCTTCCCAGGTGATCGTATCGCCCTGAACAAATCGGGTATAGAGCTGGCCTTTAATACACCATTCCGAAATTTCGATAGTCTCGCCGTTTTGATCTTCCACCACGTTAATAGACTGCATTTCAGGCTCCATGTCCGTACGGGCTTGGGCCATAACTTTTTGTTCAGTAATAAGGACTTTCGTTTCCCGCATATGGTCTTTCAGAATCGGCCATGTTCGAAAACATACAGCTATAAAAAAAACCACCAAGATCAACCTTATTTCCCATCTCATTCTTTAAAATCTCCTGAGTTCTGTTCTTCGCCGTCCTGGGGAATCCAACAAGGGCAATCCTCGCAATCATCATACTCAAGCCCATACGACATATCCGGCACAACAATCCTTGCATAATGCTTCGTAAGGACTAAAGGGAGTTGAGCGGTAAAGGCTTCATAGATCGGTCGAAGATCAAAATGACATTCCCCTACCTTCGCCTCTCCTTCTTCCATTTTGAAACGCGGCGGGGTGTGTGAGGTCATTTCAAAACGACCATGCCCGCAGTTTCCGCAAACCTTCCGGCCTTCAATGTCTTTCAAGCTAGGCATCTATTCCTTCCCCTGTTGTTCATCGTATAGCCGCTTGCTTGTTCCGAAGGCTTCCACCGCGCCTCGCATTGACATCGTTTTATCCCTCTGTGCCTTTTCGAGGATCGCCATGGCCACCCACTCGCCTAATTGCATTTCTTCTTCGGTGGCCGCCAGCTTGGCAGCTTTCCAAGCATCGCAGGGCATGTTTTTCAATGTGACTGTTTTTTTGACTTCCATTGGTTCTTCTCCCTGCAAGTAATACTAGTTTGTCTGGTTAAACCTTGCAAGGAAAAAAGGGGGATTCTCGGTTTCTGAGTATCTTTTTCATGCTTCTTCATGCCCGCCTATGCACCTCATGCCTCTTGATGCTTTCTGAGGGTATACTTTGCGCCGGTAACAGGGGTTAAACATGGGTTGCGGCCTTTCCTCGTTTGTGGTCCATCATGGAAAATTCATTTTTCCATGGAGTCCGCTATGAACACGCCCGAAGCCGGAAAAATCATGACCGGCGAAGACCTCTTTTCCATCGGTTCCCCGTATTCCCTTCTCAATTTGCCCCATGCATTGCAAGGCCTGACGCTGCCGCAGCTACAAGGCGTATGGGGTGCGGTTGTCGAGGAATTTACCCGGAGGGGGATTCCGGCCCCGATCCCGGGGGGCAACATGACGGAATAGGCCCCTGCTCCTCTTCTCGGCCCGGGCCTCGCCACGGATCAGTGGCAGGACCGGGCCGCCGGGGTTATCTTTTGGGGTAGGTTTTCCACCGATAAAACATCCAAGCAATAGCCGCGAAGACCGCCAAAGATACAAACACAAGCGTAATGGCCGTGGCGATGGCCTCACCCACAACGAAATGAGATTCAAGACTGTTGGCCGCAGGAAGCGTTAAAACGCTATACAATTTCCAGCTTGCATACAGGACTGACCCGAAGGCCACGCCCAGAGCACTATACATAATGATACGGATCATCTTGATTTCAAATTGAATCATCATCAAGAGTTCCCCAGGTGTGCCCAAATGCCGAGGATAAAGGTCACAAAGCCAGAAGCCCCGGTGTAGATCACGGCTTTCCAAGAAAAATTCAAGGCAGCCTTGTGCGCCTCTATGTTCAAGACAGGGGGATAGGAAAAATACAGACCATCACCAATATGTGACCCAAAATACAAGGTCAGACAAAAACCTACGAAAACACAAAACCATCTAGCCATTGAAAGCTCCGTCTGTGTGTTAAGAGTTAATCGCCCCGCCCGGCGCTTTGCTGTACGGCTTTGAACAGGGCCGGGTTAACCCGGCCCGCGCCGACATTTAGAACTTAAAGTCTTGGAGCTTGTAGGGCTTAATCCCGCTAACATCCTCGGTGGTACAATCCTCAAAACCCCAAGCCTTGAGAATAGCAATGTCATGCTTGCTCAATTCTTCGCCGCCTTGCAATTTCCAAAGGGTATTAATGTGATCCTGAATACGAGGAATCATGCCGTCAAGCCGCCCTCTCAACTCGGAGATTTCGTTTTGTTTACTTTCCCTGATTTCGTTGACGCGCAGCATTTCCTTGAACCATTCCGCGTGCCGCTTGCCGATACGATAATCATTGCTCGGCGGCATCACGGATTCACCCTCTTTCGGCGGCTTCGGGAACGGATTCACACGCCCTGATCCATGCCAGTAGGGGCCATAGACCTTTTCCCCCCTCTGAACGGTTCTCGTTCCAAAGCCGTAGCCATCGAGGCGGAAGCCATGAATTTTCTTTGCCATGCTCTTCAAAAAATTAACTGTCGGGCACATAATTTATCTCCTGCTGCTCTGGATATAATCTTAGGCGTTGCCGCCTTCAAGTTCATGAAAGGTTGGAAAAAATCACGCCGAGCTCACCAGCGATGTATTCCCCGATGTTTTCCACTTCATCATGGTCCATCTCATCGGGAAAATCAGCGATGCAGTAAGTAGGACCCATTTTAACAGCGTAGTCTTTATCAAAGGTATGGATATAAAGACTAAAAAAATCTGCTTCCTCGGCCTCTTCTCCTCCATGAATCATTTCTTCGCCATCAATGCACTCCCTGACGCACCCGTTCATTTCGATATCACAGAGTGGAAATCCGATTTGAGCGTCAAAAGGAACACCGCCACAATCAATAACAAGAGCACGGAGGGTGTCGGCAATGGCTTGGTCTACGATCACGGTTTTCATTTCTTTCCCCTTGCTTGTGAGTTTTGCATCCCCCCACGTTTCTTTGGCCGTGCGGGGGGCCTTCACAAGAAGGCAGGCCCCCCGCCGCCAAAGAAATAGAGCTCCCAAGAGCGACACCGGCACCGGCCCTGGGGCGGTCATGGCGTGACCTTGCGGGCGGCATCCGACAGTGACAGGCGCAGCTTGCCGAGCACTGGCACGCGGATGCAGGGCGAAGCCCGAAAGCAACTGCAAGGGAATGACAGGACAGACACAGGATTAGCCGGTTGACCGGGAGAAGGAGGATCGGAGCGGCGAAGCCGGGCGAAGGACGGGCACGGCTGCCATGAGGAAAAGGCCGGAAGGCTTCAAAGCCGTGGGGGCGGCGAAGCGCCCACCGGAACACGGTACAAGGGGGGCATGGGGGATTAATCCCCTCTGGCCTGGGGAGGGAACCGGAACGGATCGCGGGCGGGGAAACGCCTTCGATTTTGTCGCTGTGGCCGGCAGGCCTCACGGACAATTTCTATGGGGCGTGATTTGTCCTGGCCCGGGCCACCTGGCCAAGACAAATTCCAGCACCCATTTTTGTCGGCATCGATCGAGATCCGGACGGACAAAAATGCACGCACGCTGGCGCGAGTCGAGCCCCGGAATAAACAATTGTGGAATTATACAATTCAACAATTGCCGGGATGCTCAAGGCGTGACAGCGAAGCAGGAATTCCGCCGAAGATCAGGCGGAAGGGGGGAGGGATAACCGAGCCCGAACGCGGCGAACCGCCCGCATGGGCCGTTTGTGAGCCGCACCGTGGCAGTAGGCCACGATACGCCGATACGAGCAATAATTGGCACGGATCGGCACGGCCATTTGTCCGGCCCTGGGCGATTGGCCAAGGACAAAAAAAGAGGGCTAGAGCGAAGGGGTACGCTCTAGCCCTTGGCCTACGCCGCGAACAGGGCCAACTGTTCTTGTTGCTGCGCGGGCTTTTTCTTGCCCTTCTTGCGAGTAAAGCACAGGCCGGGCAAGTCGGGGGGGGAACCAACCGGCCCGCCAGGGCAAGGACGTTCATCTAATTCAAGGATCAGGTTTGCCATAGCATCACACTTGTTCAAGGCGCGGTTGCGATGCTTACGGATTGTCCGGTGCATACTGGCGGAAAGGGTATAGGTGCGCGGCTGCGCGGCAAGGTCGAAGTCGAAAGCCTCATCAGAAAAACGCGGGGAATTCCTCGTTTTTAAAGGGATGAAGGGCACGCCCATTTCCGTACAGGTTCGGTTAAATGCCTCTTCAAAGGAACCGGGGGAAACAATGGCAAAGTATGGGCCATAGCGCCTATCCATTTCCTTTTCGACAAGGTAATTCACATACTCTTGATCCGAGGCCTTGAGCGGGGCCAAGGTAAATTTAGGGGCCGGGAATTTTTCGTTGTCGATAGTGGCAAGGTCTTCATCAGCCGTAATGTTCACAGGGCACAGGGCGTTAAAGTATGCGGGGGCTTTGCCTTCGCATTTGCGGCGGTTGTTGCTGCGTTCTTCCAGCAGTCGGGCGGACTCGTAAAGCTCCGGGTGATTCCGCCGCAAGGACTTCCATTCATGCGCTTTTTGAGCTCCGCAAAAAAAGCACGCCGATTTCGGGGGCACGGTCAATCCGTGGTCACGGATCAACTGTTTGCACGCTTCCCGCCCCAAACCTTCCTCAATGAGTGGATAGATACTTTTAACGCCTTGGTCTTGGAATCTATCGGCGCTGCGTGCTTCGCGGTAGCCTTCGTCTGCATTGTATCCAAGGCACTGATAAAACCCTTTGTCTCCCCATGGGTCCAAGTCTGCGGCAATATTTCGGATCATCCTTTCAAGCGGTGCCATTTTCCATTTTGCGTTGCAGCTTTTCCCGCTGAAAAAAGGAATGATTTGCTTGTGCCAAAAATAGTCAAAAATATTCGTGTAGCCTTCCACGTTAGGAGTGACGATCAAGAGCGGATATGTGCGGGCGAACTGCCGGACATAAGCACGGCTTTCGGGCAAATCTCCGCCTGTATCCACATAGATAGGCCAAAAATCTTTCATAGGCTCCAAGCCGTTATCCATGAGCAGGAGATAAAGAGCGGTGGAGTCAACGCCGCCGCCATGACTCAAAAATATAATTTTGTCCGGGTCGTTTTTGATTTTGTCTATCCAGCGCATGGGGCGAGCTCCTAGGTGAATGGCCGGGGGAGCATCCCCCGGCCTATGATGGTTCTAGGCTTCTTTGACAGGGGAGAAATCCGCGACGAAAGTTGGCCGCCCGTATTTGAAAGAGACTTTGTGGATCGACCAGCCATCAGCGTGGCGAAAGCCGTCTTTCAGGTATGTACCGCCGCCCATGCTATAATTTTCCCTATGTTCGGCATCCTTGGAGCTTTCCGCCAAGTACGCGGTTTCCTCAAACTGCTTGGCAGCCTTGCGCATTTCAGGGAAAAGGTTTCGGGTGTGCTTCGACCATGCCAGCACAACGGTTTTGGTCGTGCGGTGGGCGTAATAGTCGCTCATGGTGTCGCTCTGGTTCTCATCGAGCTCGGCCACGATTGCGGCCTTTGCCCATGTCGGGGGCAACTCCTGCCAAAGCTGTTCGGCTTTCGCCTTCTCGGCACGGGCCTTTTCCTGTGCCAAGTTTCGCGCAAAATCTCGGTTTCTGGTGTCGTGTTCGGCAGCCGCTTTCAGCTCGTCGATCTCGCGGGAGTCGGCCTTGCCTTCTTCGGGCTCGTAATAGGACCAGTGCAACACCGTCTTTCCGCACTCGGCCACCATTGCGGCGTTCGTAACGCTGACGGCTGCGCCGTATTCATCAGTATTCGGGTAAACAATATGAAGTCGGGCGTTGGGCATTTCGGAACCGTCCGCGCCTCGCGTCGGAAACCCCACAGGCTCGGCCTTAATCACGGTCCCCATACGGTGATAAGAAGACACGCGCCGTCCGAGGTAACCCGCCAAAGTATCCGGGGCGTGCTTGCCGTTGCCAAAGTCGAAAGGAATAATTGCGGTCATGGTTGTTTTCATTTCTTTTCCCCTTGCTTGTGAGTTTTGCATCCCCCCACGTTTCTTTGGCCGTGCGGGGGGCCTTCACAAGAAGGCAGGCCCCCCGCCGCCAAAGAAATAGAGCTCCATAGAGCGACACCGGCACCGGCCCTGGGGCGGTCATGGCGTGACCTTGCGGGCGGCATCCGACAGTGACAGGCGCAGCTTGCCGAGCACTGGCACGCGGATGCAGGGCGAAGCCCGAAAGCAACTGCAAGGGAATGACAGGACAGACACAGGATTAGCCGGTTGACCGGGAGAAGGAGGATCGGAGCGGCGAAGCCGGGCGAAGGACGGGCACGGCTGCCATGAGGAAAAGGCCGGAAGGCTTCAAAGCCGTGGGGGCGGCGAAGCGCCCACCGGAACACGGTACAAGGGGGGCATGGGGGATTAATCCCCTCTGGCCTGGGGAGGGAACCGGAACGGATCGCGGGCGGGGAAACGCCTTCGATTTTGTCGCTGTGGCCGGCAGGCCTCACGGACAATTTCTATGGGGCGTGATTTGTCCTGGCCCGGGCCACCTGGCCAAGACAAATTCCAGCACCCATTTTTGTCGGCATCGATCGAGATCCGGACGGACAAAAATGCACGCACGCTGGCGCGAGTCGAGCCCCGGAATAAACAATTGTGGAATTATACAATTCAACAATTGCCGGGATGCTCAAGGCGTGACAGCGGGCGGCCTGGGGGTTCGGATCAGACATAAAGGCCGGGGAAAGTTCCCCGGCCCGCGTGATGATGTTAAGACGTTCAGGCAAGCACCTTGGCAAGCACGGATTCGCCAAGCTCAACCATTTTCTTTTCCGCTTCGGCTACCTTGTCGCTTTTGGGGTCTTGCCTTTTGAGGGTCCAGAAGCGCCGGGCTGCGTCCAAGGCATCCAGCATTTCAGATGAGTGGACCATGAGCAGGGCGTTTGCCTTGCCTTCTGCTTCGCCACAATCGGGCCTGTGTCGAAAAGTGGCCACCTGAACAAGAAAGCTCGGATTTTGAGGATCACGCGCCACAATTTGAACCAGTTCCGGTTCGGGAGAAAGGCTTTGATACCATGGGCCGGGGGTGTGCCTGTATTCGGCGGTAGACATTTTGGGGTTCTCCTGTTGTTTGTGTGTTTAGAGTTTTCCCGCCCTGCCCGGCGGGGGGTTATGCTTTGCCCAGGGCTTGGGCAATTGCCTTGTCGATGGCTTCAAGGTTTTTCCACGGTGGGCTTCCGGGATAGACTTTGTAAGCATCTTCCAAGTTCTTCCGGGCTTCCTTCAAGGCCTCCAAGACGTTGGGGGCCGTGGCGATAAACTGAGCATTTTCTTCGCCATACACGAAGGCAATTATGCCGGGTCCTTCGCCCTTGATCGTAATAGGGCCTTTCCCTTTCTCAAGGCGTTCAATTCTCCATGGGCCGTGGGTGTTCTCTGCGCTGTTCATTGTCGTTGCTCCTTGTGAATGTTTAATTGACTACTGAGACGAAAAAATTGACGATTTCGCCGGAATCCTTGTTGATTTTGACCAACAAAACCAAATCTCTGGCGAGTTTCACCGATCCTTGAGAGGACGGGCCGCACATGCCTCGCCTCTCGTATCGTGTCTGTATTTCTCCATCTTCTTCAACGGTGACAATCTCCTGCCAAGGGAGAAGAAAACGAGCCTTGCCGGGAAACTTCTTTTTGAAACTATTGGTTGCTCTGGCCTTGACGGCAGTGACAGAAAAAATTTTCACAATCCTTGCTCCTTCGGGCCGGGGGGGGAATCCCCCGGCCCTTGTTGGGTGTTTACGCGGCTACCGGCAATGCCTGGGGGGCGGCATTGTCAAGGATCAGGTCCACGGCCTTCTGTGCCTGCGAGGCAGCTTGGACCAGCCAGCGCGGATTGTTGCGGAGTTTGCGCGACCATCCCTTGAGATAGGCGGCGCTGTTCTTTTCGGTGTGCATGAGGATTCCGGCCTCTGCGCAAAGCATCGCAGCACCCATTTCGGCGGTGAGTTCTTCTTTGCTGTAGCTGTGATCTCCATATTCGCTGTTCATACCCTCAACACGATTCAGACGGGTTTCATGGCCCGTGCTATGAACGAGCTCATGGAAGGCCGTGCAATAGTATTCGGTTTCAGACTCAAAAAGTTCGGGCTTGGGGAGGTTCACGCGGTCCCAAGTAGAGGAGTAACTAGCACTGGCTTCCATGTGGGTGATCTCAGGGCGGCAAGGCATGGCATCAATGATCTGTTGCGCGGTATCAATGGGGGTAAAGTCGGGGGTCTGCTCCTTTTCTTCGGTAGAAGGAAAGTCGATTCCTTCAATCTGTTCAGCGTTAAAGACGGTGTAATAGCGCAACATGGGAATTTCTTTTTCAAGGCCGGTTTCGCGGTCCCTGGTCTTGAACCACTTGAAGAAGACAACGGGGCAACCTTTCTGGCCCTTCATGACGTTTCCGCCTCGCGCTTGTGTCTGCTTGAAGGTGAGCCAGTAGGGGGAAGCGAACCCGCACGCGGTCAGAAGAAACACGTTCACGCCTCGGTATGCTTTTTGGCTGTGAAAGCTCATGGGACGGCCAGCAGAACCACCAGCCCAGGGCTTGTGCCACGGGAGTTCTTTGTTTTCTTCCATGATGGAAAGAATACGATTGGTAACGAGCTCATAGACGCTGAGTTTCTGCTTGGTAGCCATGATTTAGTCCTCCTTGGTCTTGGGCTTGTCTGTTTTGAGTCCGAGGGCTTTGCGTTCTTCTCTGGTCAGCATTTGATTTTCCCCTTGCTTGTGAGTTTTGCATCCCCCACGTTTCTTTGGCCGTGCGGGGGGCCTTCACAAGAAGGCAGGCCCCCCGCCGCCAAAGAAATAGAGCTCCATAGAGCGACACCGGCACCGGCCCTGGGGCGGTCATGGCGTGACCTTGCGGGCGGCATCCGACAGTGACAGGCGCAGCTTGCCGAGCACTGGCACGCGGATGCAGGGCGAAGCCCGAAAGCAACTGCAAGGGAATGACAGGACAGACACAGGATTAGCCGGTTGACCGGGAGAAGGAGGATCGGAGCGGCGAAGCCGGGCGAAGGACGGGCACGGCTGCCATGAAGAAAAAGGCCGGTAGGCTTCAAAGCCGTGGGGGCGGCGAAGCGCCCACCGGAACACGATACAAGGGGGTCACGGGGGATAAATCCCCCCTGGCCTGGGGAGGGAGCCGGAACGGATCACGGGCGGGGAAACGTCTTCGGTTTTGTCCTGGCCCAGGGCCACCTGGCCAAGACAAATTCCAGCACCCATTTTTGTCGGCATCGAGCGAGATCCGGACGGACAAAAATATGGGATTGATTTGGTGGACTAAAAGGCAGTGGGGTGGGGTAGTGGAACTGTTGGGCGGAGCATCGCCCAGGGGAAGGGGGCCTAGCCCGAACGGGGAACATCCGTGATGTTCGGTTGCCGCCTAAAAGAATGATGGCGTTGCAACCCTGCACCCGGTCCCGTGAAAACGGGATTCCCCATTTTAATTTTCATCTATTCTTTCCATGATGATTTCTCCTCCAAAAATCACTTCTAAATCACCTAAAACGTCCATGCGTAAAAGGATTTTCTTGTTTTCTCTGTCAAAGGCTTCGCCAATCTTTATTTTTATTGTCTCTTTTCCTGTTTTTCTAACGGCAACCACATTGTAATCCGGCTCTTGAATAACGGGTGTCTGTAGTGAGAACTTCGATACAAGCAATTCTGCTGATATTACAGGCTTGTTCCCCTTTCCCATCCCAAGCTGTAAGAATTCATCATAACGATATCCACAAGCCGTTGCTACTTGCCTCCGCTGTATCTCGCTGCCTTGTGTGTCTCCACTCGCCATTTTGCTTAAGGTTCCAGGGCGAATATTTGTAGCTTCTGCCAACCTTGCTAAAAGCCCCCTAGGTTGACTGTCTTTCAGCGTATTTAGGGCGCTTGCAAAGGCTTTATATGGATCGAAAATATTTCCTACCGGAATTTTACCGTTTGACATATCTTAATACAACTCCTTATAGTGTTCTTGCGTATCCGGGGAAAAGGTACGCATTTTCTCATTATTCCGTCAATTTGTCACAGCTTTATGTTTAGAGGGGATGAGATGTCGAAAGACAAGGTTAAATTCGTTCGGGTCAATCCGGCCCTAACACCATTCAAAGACAACGTGGGGTACGGTTTGTACCTTCTGGCAAGGGGCAAGCGCCCGTCAGAAGAAGTTCAAACCGCATCGCCCACCAAAAGCGTCCGAGTCCGTTTGAGCGCCAAGGCCATGGAAGAGTTCATGTATTGCCGCCGCGACTTTGAAACCGACACCGACACCTTTAACCACGCGCTTAAGCTGGTTTCCGAGCTTCCCGTTGGCGCGTGCCCCTGCCAGTTGTAACCCCGCTTTTTGGGCAGAAAAAGCACCGGGTAAAAAGTTCGCCAACACACAAAACACAAAAGGTTAGAACCCCATGCAAAAGATCACAAAATACCTCCCTTCCGCTCTCCTCATTGTTTTCGTCCTGGCGCTGGCCGTCAATGGCTACGCCGACGAAAACCCTTTCGCACACGGAACAGAAGTTACAAACAACTTCATGAATTGGGCAAAAAACGGAGGCTTTTTGACCGCAATTTGCACAGCCATAACCATGTGCGCCGGTCTTGCCTTCATTTTCAATAAATGCCCGATGTTTTGGTTAGTCCGTATCTTTGGTGGCTGCCTGATCGTTGGCGGCGCTGGTGCCATCGTCGGCGCAGTCCTGACATTCTCCGCATAAGGCCATGAGCGACACAAGCAAAGCGGGTCTTCCTGCGTGCCTCTGGAAAAAACCGTTGGTGTTCAGAATTCCGAGAGAATTTACGGCACTGATTGCAGTTTTTGCACCAGCACCGGCAGCCTTCGGGTACTGGTGGGTGTCTATCATAGTAGCTTTTGTAATGTGGACGTATGCCGCAGTTCAAAGCCGCCGTGATCCAGATTGGCTTTCGCTCAAGCTGACCCGTTTACGAAAGATCGGTTTTACCCGCTCGGAGTATAACGGAAATGAGTATTTACCTTAGTGCTTTTTATCTGCCCCTTTCGCTGCTGGTCCTGGGCCTTCTGGCCTGGGGCCTGTGGCGTTATTTTCGTAGCTATTCCCCGATCAAGCCGTTTTCGCGGATCGAGGAAAAGCAACCCCTGTCCTACATCACAGGCGATGGCTTCACCTATACAAAGGGAGGGCAAGTTGTCCGTATAGTAGAAATTCAAGGTCGAGACTATACAGGACTTTCCGAAGAACAATTAACCGGGCTTTTCAAAAAGCGTCACAACTGGCTGCGTTCACTCCCTGCCTCCATCACTGTTTTATCGCAGTCCCACCGACACCGCGTCTCCCACGATTTAGAATCCGTGAAGTTCCACAATGAACAGGCAGCAAAGATCAACCGGGCTTGGGTCCGAAATTTCGACGAGTGTTTCCGCACAAAACATTATTTGATTTTTGTAACTGACAAAGTGGATCTCATTGGACAAATTTCAGACTTTACAGACTCGGCCACGGAAACAGGACTTAGTCGAGGACAACGCGATGCCCTAGATACTGCCGTCGATAGAGCCATGACAAATTTAACAGACTATCGGCCCCGCATACTCAAGGGTGATGATTTGATGAGCTATTGGGCAACGCTCATGAATGGTGAGCTTACCCGCAAAAAGCTATACGAGGGGTCCCTTGAGGATGTACTGGCCGGAACGACTCTCCGCTGGCCAAAAGGTGGTAACCATCAAGAATACCTTGGCTCAAATACACGGTACTCCGCATGGCTTGTGCTCATGGTGCCAGCCATGGAAACAAGTGCTGACCTTATTACCAGATTGATGCAAATCCCCTTTGAGCTTTCCGTCTATCAGACGGCCTCCATTTTTGAGAAACAAAAGGCCGAGTCTTTCTTGAAGGATCGTTATGATTCTGCCCGAAATTTCATCAATGCGAACGGAACAATGCTTGATGATATTGAAGCCATCGAAGACCTTCTGGAACAAGGAGAGGTTGCACTTTTCCAACATCGCTTTGCGGTTGAGGTCTTTGGTAGCACAATTGACGAAATGGAAAATGCTCTGAAAGAAGTCAACACCGTAATCAGCCTTGAGAGCTTCCAGGCCGCAAGGGAAACGCTCAACCAAGAAGCCTTACATTGGGCAAAATTCCCTGAAACGCACAGTTTCAATGTGCGCGTAAAGCCAATGACAAGTGAAAATTTATCACACTTCAACCTGTTCCCTACCGTTGGCGAGGGTAGCACACGGTGTAGCTTCGGCCCCCACCCTGTAACAACTTTCAAAACTGTTCAGGGCGGTGATTACTCTTTCATTTTCCACCGACACGAAGGCCCCAAGGCCACAGGTCACACCTTGGTTGTAGGCGGCACGGAATCGGGTAAAACCACTCTAATTTCCTTTTTGCTTTCTCAAGCGTTGAAATACAAGGGCATGAAAATTCTTTCGTTTGACCGGCTGCACGGCCTGGAAGTGTTCACTTCTATGCACGATGGCGTTTACATTTCTGATTCGGATTTCAACCAACTTCAAATGAACCCGCTCCAAGTCGAAGACAGAGGCGGAGCGCGTGAATTTCTCAACACATGGTTCCAAATGTTGACGAATTGCACAGACGACGACAACAAACGAGCAATCAGCCAAGCCGTTGTCCAAAACTTTGACGTTGCCAGAGCCCAACGCCGCCTTGAAAATCTTCAATACGCCTTCGGCACGCCAGAACCAGGAACCATTGGCGAAGCTCTACAGCAATGGTTGCCTTCCGGTAGCTATGGAGATTTATTTAACGGTAGGCGGGACGCATTAGATTTTGAATCTCCTATTGTCACGTTTGATATGACTAACTTCTTGGACGCGCAGGACATCTTGGGGCCGTTAACGGCCTATATCTTTTTCAAGATGCAACAGACCATTGACTTTGGAGAGGAACAAAACACTGGCTTCATCGTATTTATTGACGAGCTCAACAAATACAGCCGCAATAAAACATTTGCACCGTACATTGATTACATGCACTCGGAAATTCGTAAAAAAGGTGGCCTTGTGGTTTCAGCGGTTCAGTCCGCCGAAACCATCGTCAACAATCCGCTATGGGATGGGACGTACAAGGACAACCTTGAA
>NZ_AP017378.1:3537500-3677055 GCF_003966735.1 Desulfovibrio ferrophilus | reverse complement strand
CCACAGCCTTCTGCTCGTACCAGGAAAGAACCATGGACAAAGGCAAGTCATTGACGTCGCATTCGAACGCACCGGCCAAAGCCACAGCAATCTGAATAGCGGAGAAGGCATCATTACACTGACCGATGTCCAAGAGGCGCGGAATGCCACCGATATCGCCCAGCTTCTTGTCGAAGAACCTGAACTTTCCGCAGGCCAGGGTCAGGACCATGCAGTCCTGAGGGACCTTTTCCACGAACTCGGTGTAGTAGTTGCGGCCGGGCTTGGCACCATCGCAGCCGGCAACCAGGAAGAAATGACGGATATCGCCACCCTTGACGGCCTCGATGACCTTGTCGGCAACACCGAGCACGGCGTTACGTGCAAAACCGGTCATGACGCTGCCCTTGTCCTCATCAGCGGCGAAGCCGGGCATGGCCAGAGCCTTCTCGATGACGGGACCGAAATCGCCGTTTTTCACATGCTGTACGCCGGGCCAACCGACCAAACCGGTAGTGAAGATGTCCTCAATATAGGTCGAGGGCTTCTGGATGCAGTTGGTGGTCATCAAAATTGCACCGGGGAAAGCGGCAAATTCTTTCTGCTGATTCTGCCAGGCAGTACCGTAGTGACCATGGAAATGGGCATGCTTCTTCAGCTCGGGATAACCGTGGCAGGGCAGCATCTCGCCGTGGGTATAGACATTGATGCCCTTGCCTTCGGTCTGTTCCAGAATGGACTTCAGATCCTTCAGGTCATGGCCAGAAACCAGAATGGCCTTGCCAGCCTTGGCACCCAGGGGAACTTCAGTGGGCACGGGATGGCCGTAGGTGCCGGTATTGGCGGCGTCCAGCAGTTCCATGGCGCGCAGATTGATCTCACCGACCTTCATGGTCTGGGCAACCCAGGCACCAAGGTCCTTGTCTTCATAGATGGCCGCCAGTCCTTCGTGAATCCCCGTATACACGGCTTCGTCTTCCTGACCCAGCAGGTAGGCGTGGTCCACATAGGCGGCCACACCGCGCAGACCGAACAGCACCAAATGCTGGAGAGATTTCAGATCAACATTGTCACTATGATCGCGGTCCAGGCCAAAGCCTTCAGCCTGCTCAGCCAGGGGGCGAACATCGACGGCCGGAGTCCAGTTGACCGGAGGCTGGGAATATTCGGTGGCACCACCCTTGGCGGCGACTTCCTTTTTGAGGGCTTCGCGAAGCTCAAGAGCCTGGGCGATCAGCCCTTCGAAACGAGTGTTGTCAAAGTTGACGTTGGTCAGGGTGGAGAACAGTCCGGCGGCAACAAAGCGGTCGGCTTCCTGATTCACGAGACCGACCTTGCGGCCTTCGAGGGCGACGACGGAAATGCCGCGCAGCACATAGACCAGCAGGTCCTGCAAATCAGAGGTTTCGGGGGCTTTCCCACAGACGCCCATCTTGTCGCAGGCCTGTCCTTTGGCGGTTTGCTCACACTGATAACAAAACATTTGTGTTCCTCCTTGAAGGGTGGATTGGATTGCGCTTTTTCGTTGCAAACGGGGATGTCGCATCCCCTGAGTGCATTACTAGCGCAGAGTCGCCCCCCAAACTTTGACGCACGTCAAACAGGCCGAGTATTTTTTTATCAGGAGGATTTGCGCGGCTCAGGGAAGGAGTGCTACAAGGCCGAATCATGACAACAAACATTACCACATTTCTGGGGACACTGCCCCTATTTACGGGACTTTCCGCAGATCAGCTGGAAGCCATCAATAACATTGGCATTGTCTCGCACTATCCCAAAGGCAAAACCATTTTTACCGAGGGCAGCGAGGCTACTGGCTTCCATGTGGCCGTGTCCGGACAGGTCAAGATCTTCAAACTGTCTCTGGATGGCCGCGAGCAGATTATCCACATCTATGGTCCGGGAGAACCCTTCGGCGAAGTGCCCATGTTCGAGGGGGGGCGACTGCCCGCCCATGCCGAGGCCACCATGGATTCGGACGTCCTGTTTCTTCCACGCAACGGCCTGACCCGACTCATTGAGCGCGACAAGACCCTGGCCCTGAACATGCTGGCCGCCCTGTCCATGAAGCTCAGGCGCTTCACCATCAAGTTGGAAAATCTAACGCTGAAGGAAACACCACAGCGCGTGGCCGCTTATCTGCTGGACTTGTCAGACCGTGCGGGCGGCAGCGCCGAAGTCACTCTAGACGTAACAAAGGGGCATCTGGCGGGGCTGCTTGGAACCGCGCAGGAAACCCTGTCGCGCGTACTCAAGAAGCTCAAGGAAGCGGGCTTGATCGAGGTCAGCGGCAAGCACATCACTCTATTGGATACTGAAGGATTGCAGGACGTATCCGACGGGGAACGACGGGTCTAACTCCGTACAAAACCACGACGCACTGTTCCTCAGCGAGCCACAGGCAAATCTCGAATCGTGCAACCAGGCTTCTGCCCTATCACAATCAAGGAGGGGTTGACCGACGCGGCATCACCAGCTTGAATAGAGTCGGCCCCAACAGACAGGTACAGACCGCCAAAAGCACAATGGAATCCTTGAACTCCGGTGTCACAAGCCCGTAATCCAGACCGATGGATGCGGCGGCGATGATCAACGACAAACGCGAAGCCAGCAGCAGCCCGGCGGCGACGGACTCTCGCCAGCCATAGCCCAACAGTCGGAGCATCAACCCCGGCACCAGCTTCACCCCAAGAGCCACCAGCAGCAAAACTCCGGTCATGGCCAGCCGTTCGGGTGTTGCGATATTGGTGACGTCGAACTGCATGCCGACATGGATGAAGAACATGGGGATGAAAAAGCCATAGGCCATGCCCGAGAGTTTGGTCTCCAGCGCCATTCGCTCGCGGAACACAAAGGCCAGCACTGCTCCGCCGATAAAGGCCCCCAGCACCGGTTCCAGATGCACCACCTCCGACAGCGCCACCAGTAGAAACAGCAGAGCCAACGACAAGCGCACTCCGAATTCCTGGGCATCGTCCGCAGCCAAAGCCTGAGCCGCCTTGTCCGGGTTCCACCAAGCCCAGAGCCGGGCCAGCTTCAGCAGTATCCCCACCAGAATGAAAAACGGCAACGGCGCGATCAGTTGCCAGCTCATGCCGTGCAGCATCCACAGTACATAGAAGGTTATCCCGAACAAGGTCATGAAATCAGCCACAGTCGCGGCCAGCAGCACCGATTGCCCTAGGTCCGAACGAATGATGCCCGCCTCCTTCAGGCTGGGGACCACTAGCCCGAGTGAAGTCGTGGTCAGAATAAGCGCGGTGAAGACGCCCTGATCCAAAGCCATTGCCGCCCCGATAGCCAAGGCAAATGTCACGCCGAAGAGCAACCCCTGAAAGGCCATCCGTCCCTTGCTTTGTCGGCTCATGGCCCCGAAATCCAATTCCATCCCGGCCTGGAACATCAACATCAAAAATCCAAGTTCAGCCAGAAAGGGCAGGAAATGGCCTTCGATCTCCAGATGCAGCACGCTTTTGCCCAGGAGCACTCCGAACAGAATCTGCAAAGCTACCTCGGGCAGACGCAGCAGCCGGGACAGCCCGGGAAGAATCACAGCTGCCAGACAGATCAGCATCAGCGTCCAAGCCTGATCCAAAATCATGACGTCACCACCAGCACGGAGCATGGACTCTTGTCCACGATATGCCCCCCCACATCCGGGTTCAGCAGCCCCGCGCCATCCATGGCCCCGCTCCCCAACACAATCAGATCATAGTCCCGGGCCATGTCCGTTGTCTCCAGCACAGGATTTCCCTCACGAATCTCCTCGCTCAGTCCCATGGACCGGGTCCGCGCCTGTTCACGGGCTAGGGCAATGGCCTTCGGCACCCAGTCCTCCTGAACGCCATGCAGGAACTCGGGCTCGCGCACCAGAACCACAGTCACCTGTGCACCAAAACGAGCCCCCATCTGCAAAGCGATATCCAGGGCCAATTCCGTTGTCTTGGAACCGGTGAAGGGAACCAGTATTTTTTTGTATTGCACCGTAGATTTGGCGATGAGCAGCGGACAATCCAGCGCATGGGCCAGTTTGAGAGGTGTCCGCCTGGTGAGGCTTTTCAAAAGGGAAGGCTCGGTCCATGGCACGACGACAATCCCCACATTTTCCGTCTGACTCAACGCCTCAACCTGCGCGTAAGGACGACTCTCGGGTGACACAAGCCGGATATCCAGACTCTCGGACCACATGGCTACCCCGTCCCTCACGGCTTGGGCCTCGGCGTCCGCCACGAGGGTCAGGCTCTCAATCATGGTCCCCTGAGCCAAATGCAGGGCTTCAGCCAACACCCCGCGCTGCCCGTCCTCATCCTCGGGCAATGCAGCCAGAATGGAGCGGCCATAGACTTGCGGAAAATCCATCTCCACGCATTGCATGAGGTCGCACACGGCCTCATAGCGATCGGGTTCGGCCACCACGATCAGAATGTCTCCTTCCATGACCGTTAGTTCCGGGGTCTGGATGAGCATGCGCACTCCACGAAACACTGCAGCCACATGCCAATCCGGGGAAGACAAGCTCTCCAACGTACTCCCTGCCATACCGCTACGGGGGCCGACCTCGACCTCCAGCACCTCCCCTCGCCCCCTTGCCACGGAAATCACCCGCACCCGGGGGTTGCGCAGGTACTGCATCACTTCCGCCGCCATCACGGCAATGCCGGAAAAGGTTCTGGCTCCGGCCTCTTCCATAGCGGCCTTGTTCTCCGGAAACATGACTCGAGCCACCACGTGCTTGATGCCCGTCTCCACAGCAAAGCGCACCACGGCAAGGTTCACTTCGTCATCACTGGTCATCGCCAGGACCCAATCGTGCTCGACCAACCCAGCCCTGCCCAGCACGACAGGACTGGAGGCGTCACCGGAAAAGGCACGTGATACAGACTCGAACTCCTGAATGAACTCGTTGACATCGGGACCATTGTCCACAACCGTGGCATCCCATCCGGCTCCCATGCGCCTGAGCAATGCCCGGGTGGCCCGGCCGGCGCCACAAATCAAGACCTTCATGCGCCTCTCCCTGTCTGACAGAAAAGATGTGGCCTGATACCAGACCATTACAGCACCATACGCAAAGCGAAGGTCCCAAGGCAAGGCAGTTGTATTCAGGGCCGCGCCCTGCTAATTTGCGACAGCGAGCCACTGCTCGCCAGATCAACCCCCCGTGAGGAGACATCAATGGCTGCCATTTTTCCCGTGCCCATCTGCCGCAAGGTTCCCCTGTCTTTCCTACTCTTTATTGCCATGGTGACCACTGCCACGGTCTGGAGCGTACGCTCGGGGTTCCTCTGGACCGGCATCTGCCTCGTGGCCGTCACCGCTCCGCTGGCTGCACTCTACTGGTGGATGCTGCATGTAAACCCATCCAAAACCAGAATCATCATCGATGACGGCGACCTGCTTGTTGATGCCCCGCCTTTTTTGAAAGCCAATCAGCCCATGACCTCCATCTCCAGAGCCTTTGTGGCAAACATGAATGACGAAGATGAATTTCGGGACATGAAAAAGGAACAGTGCATGGCCTTTTTCGGATACAAGAATGGCATCTTCAAGACCGCCTCGAATAAAGACGCCATCGTGGTGGCCCGCAGCAACAAGGTGCTCTGCCTGGAAACCCCGGAGCGCTGGTTCCTGCTCGGCCCCAAGGACCTGGACGGGCTTATCCAGGCCGTAGGCCAAGTCATTCCTGTCAAGAACGCCTAGTTTTCTTGAGTCCATGAGCAAAGGGCGTGGTTTTCCGCGCCCTTCTGCTTTTCCATCAAGTCCGAGCCCACTTATCTTCACTAAACAACACACTCAAAAAAAAGGTTTTTTCCTGTTCCCATGAGATCATGGATAAGGATCGCCCTTGACAATCATTTTCAATATCACTAGCTTTCCGCTATGCATAAGAAACGCTGCCGAAACAGGGGCCACGGTCATGACCGAACCCTGCGCGACTACCCCTGTGGAAGCCGCATCCGAATCAAGGATATCGCTGGATGCCCCAAGGATCGTTGCCGCCTCTTGGCTATGGGATTGACCCCGGGCACGACGGCTGAAGTCAGCGCCAATGCCTGTGGATCATGCTGCCTGCGGGTTCGCAATGCGGACATCGTGCTGGGAGATGATCTTGCCAACACAGTCACAGCCTGCCCCCTGGCAGAAGACGAAGGACAGGTGGCCTAACCCGCTCGGCTTGCCAACCACGAGCGATCTCCAAAGGCTCTTCTTTTTCAATCCACCACATCGACAAAGCCCAATCGATCATTATTTTCATAGTGTCGGAGATTCAGCTGATAACGATTGTCAACCTCACGCGATGCGGCCAACAACCCGGCACAGGCCTTTGCAACAAGGAATACACTTCACCATGACCACGACTCTAAACATCCGCAAACTCGCTGTCGGCCAAAAGGCCATTATCAAATCAATTACAGCACAGGGCGAACTGGGTCGCCGCATCCGCGACATGGGTCTGGTGCCCGGAACCGAAATCGAGGTCACCGGACGTGCACCGCTGAAAGACCCTGTAGCCCTGCGCATGAAGGGCTTCACTTTGTCCCTGCGAAATAACGAGGCCGATCACATCACCGTTGAGCCCGTGGAGTAATCATGAGCAAACGCATTCGGATTGCTCTGGCGGGCAACCCCAACGCAGGCAAGACCACCCTCTTCAACGCCATCACCGGTGCCCGCCAGCACGTGGGCAACTATCCCGGCATTACCGTTGAGAAGAAGGAAGGCTTTGCCTCGTCCGGCGGACGGGAACTGCACCTTGTTGATCTGCCGGGGACATACTCCCTGACGGCCTACACCCAGGAAGAACTGGTCGCCCGCAATTATCTGATCGACGAGCGCCCTGAAGCTGTAATCGGCGTACTCAATGCCTCGGCTCTTGAACGCAATATGTATCTGGCCGTTCAGGTTCTGGAGATGGGCCTGCCCATGGCCCTGGCCCTGAACATGATGGATGAGGCAGCCAAACAGGGCATCCGCATAGATGCCGCGCGCCTTTCCGAGCACTTGGGTATCCCCGTGGTTGAAACCGTGGCCCGAAACGGTAAAGGCGTCGAAGGCCTCCTGACCCAGACTGCGGCCTATGCCGAGCAGCGGGCTGGCTCCTGGGAACCGCTGGAGATTTCCTACGGCCCGGACCTGGACCCCGTCATTTCCGAAATGGTCGAGCGCATCGAGACCGAAAAATTCCTGACCGACCGCTACCCCTCCCGCTGGCTGGCGCTCAAATATCTGGAAAACGACGACGAGATTCGCGTTGTGGGGCGCAAGACAGACAAGCTGGCCGAAGAGCTGGAAGCCATGGCGGCCAAGGTGGCCGAGCATTGCAAGAAGACTCTCTCCACCTATCCCGAGGCCATCATCGCTGACTATCGCTACGGGTACATCACCTCCCTGCTGCGCGACGTCATCGTGCGCGATACCGACCGCCAGCGTATCGACTTTTCCGACAACATGGATCGACTGCTGACCCACAAGGTCTTCGGCCCTCTTGGGATGTTGGGCGTCCTCTTCATGATCTACTGGTTCACCTTCACCGTGGGGGATTATCCTCTGGGCTGGGTGGAAAACTTTTTCGCCGTTGTCGGCGACATGGTCTCCAACGGCCTGCCTGACGGGCTGCTCAAGTCCTTGATCGTCTCCGGCATCATCGACGGCGCAGGCGGTGTCCTGTCCTTTGTTCCTCTCATCATGATCATGTTCCTGTTCATCGCCTTCCTGGAAGACTCGGGCTACATGGCCCGCATCGCCTACATGCTGGATCGGGTGTTCCGCATCTTCGGCCTGCACGGCTGCTCTGTGATGCCATTTATTGTCTCCGGCGGCATCGCTGGCGGCTGCGCCGTGCCCGGTGTCATGGCTGCACGCACCCTGCGCAGTCCACGCGAAAAACTGGCGACTCTGCTCACGGCACCGTTCATGACTTGCGGAGCCAAAGTCCCGGTCTTCATCCTGCTGATTTCGGTCTTCTTCCCCCAGAACCAGGCTCTTGCCATGTTCTGCATCACCATGCTGGGCTGGGTGTCGGCTCTCATCGTGTCACGCATCCTTCGTTCCACGATCATCAGGGGCCCCAGCACCCCCTTTGTCATGGAACTGCCTCCCTATCGTCTGCCCACCCTGCGCGGGGTCATGATCCATACCTGGGAACGCACCTGGCAGTATATCAAGAAGGCCGGAACAGTCATCGTTGCCATATCCATCGTCATCTGGGCCATGATGACCTTCCCGGGGTTACCCGCAGACAGACTGGCCCACTTCGAAAGCCAACGAGAAGCAATCCACGCTGAACTGGCGCAAGCTCAGCCCGGATCTGATCTGGCTCAGAAGCTGGAGAAACGCCTACCGCTGGTTGACAATGCCGAGGGCGAGGCAGCCCTGCGTGGCTCCATTGCCGGACGTATCGGCATCGCTCTGGAAGGGATATCCTCTCTGGCTGGTTTTGATTGGCGCACCAACATCGCTCTGGTGGGTGGCGTCGCGGCCAAGGAAGTCATCGTTTCCACACTGGGCACCGCCTATTCCCTGGGAGAAGTTGACACCGAGGCAACGCAGCCACTGGCTGAACGTCTGGCCAAATCCCCGCACTGGTCGGCGCTGACAGCAGCCTCGCTGATGATCTTCATCCTGCTCTACGCCCCTTGTTTCGTCACCGTCGTCGCCATTCGCCAAGAAGCAGGCGGCTGGAAATGGGCCCTGTTCAGCGTTGTCTTCAACACGGGCTTCGCCTTCGCCTTCTCGACCCTGGTCTATCAAGGCGGGAAACTTATCGGCCTGGGCTAACGCCAACGCCTATTCCAGACCGATTGTGGCTGGAATAGCCTCGTTCACCGATTTGCAACGCCCGGCGATCTTTTGGTCGCCGGGCGTTTGCAATTCCCGCCAAGGCAGTCCAGTTCACAAGATACCGGCATTCATGGCCATAGGATGCCATCCCCTAGCTTTAACCTCGGATATACAACGATATTGCCAGAAACCCGCCGCTAAGGTATGGAAACTCCAAAGTCCCTCTTCCATCAACCCCACGGCGTTTCAATGGCAGGAAAAATCTACAGTTTCCGACACAGCTTGCTGACCAAGGTCATCCTTACGGTGAGCCTTACCCTGTTTGCCTGTATCTCTGTGTGGTCGTATTTCAATACCCATTTTCAAAAACGAACCATCATGGAAAACATGGTGGACGGGGCAGTCAGCCTGTCCGATACCATTCGTCTGGCCACGCACTATGCCATGCTCCACAACTCCCGTGATGATATCCGCCACATCACGCGCAACGTGGGGCGCCAGCGCGACGTGGAACGCATCCGGGTGTACGACAAATCCGGTACCATCCAGTTCTCCAGTCACAGCACCGAGGAAGGCCAGACCACCAACATCAAGGCCGAAGCCTGCGACGTCTGCCACAAGACCGAACCGCCTAATATCCGGGTCCCTCTTGACGAACGCACCCGCATCTTCACGGCCACATCAGGCTCTCGCATGCTGGGTGTGCTGACTCCCATCTACAATGAACCCACCTGCTCGGGACCTCCCTGCCACTTCCATCCGCCGGACAAGGAAGTGCTCGGGGCATTGGATGTTGTCATCTCTCTTCAGGATATGGACGAAAACCTGCGCAGCTTCGAAATGCACAGTTTCGCCATTGCGGCCTTCGCCTTCCTCTTCACCACCTATCTGGTCTTGATTTTCGTTGTGCGCTTCGTCCGTGAACCCATCCGCAAACTCATAGACGGCACCCGGCTCATTGCCAGGGGAGAGCGCATCCCCATGGAAGATGTGGACGAGGCTGATGAAATGGGGCAGTTGGTCACCGCCATCAACCGCATGGGCCGCGAAATCCGTGAGCAGCAGGACGAACTCAACCGCCAACGCGACGAGTACCAGAACCTGTTCGAAAATGTGCCCTGTCAGATCACTGTGCAGGACAGAAATTTCCGTTTGATCCAATACAACCGCGAATTCGAAGAACGCTTTGCCCCTGCTCCGGGTGATTTCTGCTACCACGCCTACAAGAACCGGGACAGCAAATGCGAAAACTGCCCGGTGGAAGGAACCTTCCGTGATGGTCTGCCCCGCTATTCCGAAGAGTGCGGACTGAACAAGGACGGTTCTCCGGCTCACTGGATCGTTCACACCCAGCCCATCCGCAACGACAGGGGTGAAGTCGTCGCAGCCATGGAGATGTGCCTGGACATCACCCCCCGCAAATTGCTGGAAGAAAAACTTGAGGAATCCGAACGCAAGTACCACGCCATCTTCAACCAGATTCCAAACCCGGTTTTCGTCCTGGACGACGCCACTCTGGACATCCTGGATTGCAACCAAAGCGTCGAGCCCGTCTACGGATACACCTGCAACGAGATCAAGGGCACGAGCTTCCTGGACCTGTTTACAGGTGGAGATCTCGAGGAAATCAAGAAGACCCTGAGGAGAGGCGGCACCATCAACCGCACTGGGCATATCGCCAAGTCAGGACAACACATCCTGGTCGATGTCATGGTGGCTGCTTCCGAATACTCCGACCGCAAGGTACTGCTGGCCATCACCAGAGACATGACCAAGCGGCTGGCAACGGAGCAGCAGCTCATTCAGGCCAGCAAGATGGCTACACTGGGTGAAATGAGTACAGGCGTGGCTCACGAACTGAACCAGCCGCTATCCGTGCTGCGCACCATCTCGGGATTCTTCATGCGCAAATTGCGCAACAAGGAACCCATCGACGAGCAGACCTTCATTCAGATGGCTCAGGGCGTTGATGAAAACGTCGAGCGTGCCGCCAAGATCATCGAGCACATGCGGGAATTCGGATACAAGTCCGATCTCAAGCTGGAGAAAGTCCATATCAACCAGGTCATTGAAAAGGCCTTCAGTATCTTCGACCAACAATTCAAGGTTCGCAATATCGATGTGGTTTGGGATTTGGGCGAGAACCTGCCTCCCATCCTTGCCGAACCAAACCGACTGGAGCAGGTCGTCATCAATCTGCTGATCAACGCGCGAGACGCTGTAGAGGAACGTCGGGAAAAAGAACCCGATCATCCTGGCCCTGATCAAGTCCTGCTCAGCACTATCTATGAAAAGGGCAAGGTGACCATCACGGTGGAGGACACCGGATCGGGATTCCCCAGTGCCATCTCGGGCAAGTTGTTCGAACCCTTCTTCACCACCAAGGAAGTAGGCAAGGGCACAGGGCTGGGCCTGTCCATCAGCTATGGCATCGTCAAAGATTACAGAGGCGACATCCGTGCAGAGCGCGGCGATTCGGGGGGGGCCCGATTCGTCATTGCATTTTCTGCTGCGGACAAGGACAGCGACGTACCGGACTGGTCGTAGCCAATGCCCATCACCATCAATTATTCAACCGGCCCTGCCAGGGGACCGAGCCACCATAATTAATGCACTAATACCAAGGAGTGCTGCTGGATGCGTATCTCAACGCGAAGCCGCTACGGAACGAGAATGATGCTCGACATCGCCCTGCACAGTACGGACGGACCCGTTCGTATCCAAGATGTCGCCGACCGCCAGGGACTGTCCATCAAGTACCTGGAAAAACTGATTCGTCTGCTCAAAGAAGCAGGATTCATCATGAGCAAACGTGGCCCAAAGGGCGGGCACATGCCTTCCAAACCTCTGGACCAGATCACAGTGGGCGCCGTGGTCAGAGTCCTTGAGGGTGACGGCATGCTTGTCCAATGCTCGGGAGGCGAGAGCTGCTGCGTCAACGAGCCCATGTGCCTGACGCGCCGGGTCTGGAAATCAGCGGCCAACGCCATGTTCGAAAAGCTGGAGTCCATCACCTTTGCCGACCTGGCCGATGAAATGACACGGCTGCACGTGGACATCACCACCATTCCCGACCTGTTCCCTGAAATGCACGATGACCATTGTGACACGGCCAAACACATGGCGAAATCGTACCGACATCCCTAGCCCATTGCACGCCGATTACGGGCATTGATACACACCTGTTCCCTACCTTTTTGCTGCGACATACTTCTCTTTTCCTCCCCGGATATCATGTTTTATCCGCGTCTCTCTAAGCGATACAACCCCTCTCATTGCAAAGCCCACAAGGCTTGACGTGGGAATGAAAATTCCCTACTTAGCGAGTATACATAACACGGCATGGCGCCAATCCCCCCACCCCTGCGACACCCACCGCAAACGCGCCACACAATGCCGTCAACCCGAGAAGCAAACATGCGTTTGACGACCAAAAGCCGTTACGGCGCGAAGATGTTTTTGGACATCGCATTGCACTGCGGCGGCGGTCCTGTACGCATTCGCGACATTTCACAGCGCCAGGGAATCTCGGTCAAGTATCTGGAAAAATTGATCCGAAAGCTCAAGGAAGCCAGTTACATCAAGAGCAAGCGTGGCCCCAAGGGCGGACATATTATTACCCGCCCCCTGGAAGATATCTCCGTGGGCGACATCGTCCGCATACTCGAAGGGGAACGTCAGCTCACCGACTTCGCCGACTCGGAACCCGGATGCGAAGAGGCCCTGTGTCTCACGAACCGGGTGTGGGTTGAAGCCAGCAAGGCCATGTTTGCCAAGCTGGACTCCATCTCCTTCTCCGAATTGGTGGCCGAGGCCAAAGCCTGCGACAAAGCCGCCTGCTGCCTGGACCGGCCCTGCAAGGCCGAAAGCGACGAGCAAGAGAACAAGTAACACTCCGGGAGCTGGCCTGAATTCCATCAGGGCAACTCCCGGAGCTTTTTTGCATATCCCTCCTCTTTTAATTCCCTACCAAACCGTGTCGTTTTACTGGACATTAATTTACCCCCACTATGTGCGGGAATTCACTTCATTTCCTACCAAAATACTAGCCCTTCCCCCTCATTATTTTGCCTTTTTCTCTTATTCCCTCCTTGACGGGTAGACAATCATTCTATACTCTCCGAGTAGATTTTCCCGAGCAAAGTTTAAGTGCTTGAATTACATAGTATTTTTGCGCAAAGAGGGACATCTGAGTGCGAAATAGAGCATTTTTTCACATTGATTCGGGAGTGTTCCAACCTAGTCCCCATGCAGGGGGTGGCGCGGTGGGTTGCAGGGCGTGGGGCCCTGCTCGGGATGTCGCCTGACCACATGGAGAAAGGGAAAGAACGCGTTGCATTGGCCGTGGTTTTTGTATTTCAGCCTAGCGAACGAGGGACACAGCATGAAGAAGGGTAGATTCCTGCTGCGATGGGGTGCAATCGTCGCACTTTTGGTTACTTTTTCCCTGACCGGGATTGAGGCCATGGGTGTGGTGAAGCAGCCTGTTGCCAGTGGCGAACAGCGCGCCGATATCATCATGATCGACACGCTGAAGACCTTTGGGAAGCTTGAAGAGGCGCCGGTGGCCTTCCTCCATGACCAGCACACCGACGCTCTCAAGAAGCAAGGCAAGGACTGTACAGCGTGTCACGAGACCGAGAAGGATCGCCTGTCCACCAAGTTCAAACGTCTGAAGGACGTGGACATGGGCACCGTCAAGGAAACGTATCACGCCAACTGTATTGGTTGTCACAAAGAGATGAAGAGTCAGGGCCAGGAAACCGGCCCCACCGACGTCTCCTGTCGCAGCTGTCACAGCAGGGAAGTGAAGGCTTCTTCCAATTGGAAGGCCATCAGCATGAACAAATCCCTGCACTACCGGCACATCGCCTCTGACGCCATCCCCAAGGGGAGCGAGGAAGCCAACTGTGCCTCCTGTCATCACAAGTTTGATGAGCAGAGCAAGAAGCTTATCCCCGCCCCCGGCGAGGAAGGCGCATGCTCTTACTGCCACAAGGAAGAGGCCACCAAGGACGTCCAGGACATCCGCAGTGCCTCTCACACCTCCTGCGTGAGTTGCCACGTGGACGTCGCCGCCCAGAAGGCCGATTCCGGCCCCGTAACCTGCCAGGGCTGTCACAGCGCTGACATGCAGGCCAAGGTCAAGGTGGTCAAGGACGTTCCCAGGCTCAAGCGCAACCAGCCCGACGCCGTGCTGCTCACTGTTGCCGACGCCAAGACTCTGGCAACCGACAGCAAGGGCCTGATGAAGCCCGTGGCCTTTGATCACAAGGCTCATGAGGCCTTCAATGACAATTGCCAGGCCTGCCATCACGACGCCATCGCCTCTTGCGCCACCGAGTGCCACACCGTGGCCGGCGACAAGAAGGGTGGATTCGTCAAGCTCGAGCAAGCCATGCACAAGCCTGATTCCCAGCGCAGCTGCATTGGCTGTCACAACGAGCGCAAGGCCGCCAAGGACTGTGCCGGCTGTCACGCCCTCATCCCCGAGGGACGGACCAGCGATCAGTCCTGTTCTTCCTGTCATGCCGAGGACGCAAAGCTGGACGGTACCGCCCAGATCAAGTCCATGAGCAAGGAAGACAAGGCCGCCATGGCTACCGCGATGATTGAAGCCCGCAAGCCGGCTGGCATCTTCAAGATCTCCGAGATCCCTGAAAAGGTGCTCATCTCTGATCTCGTTGATACCTACGAGCCTGCAGAATTCCCCCATCGCAAGATCGTTGAGACCATGTACGCCAAGGTTGCCAAAAGCGAACTGGCGAGCGCCTTCCACACTTCCAAGGGCACCTTCTGCCAGGGTTGTCACCATAACAGCCCCGCATCCGAGAATCCGCCGCGCTGCGCAAGCTGCCACGGCAAGAACTTTGATGCGACGAGCAATGCGCGCCCCGGCCTGAAGGCGGCCTTCCACCAGCAGTGTATCGGTTGTCATACCGCTATGGAGCTGGAGAAGCCCGCGGCAACGGCTTGCGCCGATTGCCACAAGGAACGGAAGTAACCGGGAACCTGAGAAACCGAGAAGGATACTGAAATGTCCATGAATCGCAGAAAGTTTCTCGGCCTGGTCGGCGCTACCGCAGCCGTGGCTGCTGCGGGCACTTCCGCACATGCTGCGGGGAACACCCACTTTACGGGTCACCCCGAAGCCAACGCGGTCCTGTTCGATGCCACCGAGTGCATCGGCTGCCGCAAGTGTGAAGACGCCTGCAACAAGGTCAACGAGCTGCCCAAGCCCGACAAGCCGTTTGACGACTTGACTGTCCTGGATACCAAGCGACGTACCACGGAAAAGATTTATACCGTGGTCAACAAATACGAGAACAGCAAGAACCCTAACCTGCCGGTGTTCCGCAAGAATCAGTGCAACCATTGCCAGGAACCTGCCTGCGCCTCAGCCTGTTTCGTCAAGGCCTTCAAAAAGACCCCTGAAGGGGCCGTGGTCTACGACGAGAGCCTGTGCGTGGGTTGTCGCTACTGCATGATTGCCTGTCCCTGGTCCATCCCGGCGTATGAATACGACGAGCCGCTGACTCCCAGAGTCATGAAATGCACCATGTGCCACCCTCGGATCCTCGAAGGCAAACTCCCCGGTTGTGTGGAGATCTGCCCCAAGGAAGCCTTGAAGTTCGGCAAGCGTGATGAGCTGATCAAGTTCGCACGTAACCGCATTGAGGCCTACCCGGACCGCTATCTCGATCACATCTATGGTGAGAACGAGATGGGTGGCACCAACTGGCTGTACATCTCCGGCGTGCCTTTCGGTGAACTTGGCCTTGAAGAAGGTCTGGGTGTGACCAGTGCTCCGGAGCTGACCTCCGGTGCCTTGGCTGCCGTACCCGTTGTCACCGGTTTGTGGCCCGTCCTGCTGACCGGTCTCTACGCGATCCACAAGACTCGCGAAAAGATCGAGAAGAAGGAGAAAGATGACGCGGTATCCGCAGCACTGACCAAGGCCGCATCCGAGGCCGAGGCCAAGCTCTCCAGCGAGCTGGAGAAAGCCGACGTCGCCAACAAGCGCAAAATCGAAGTCGAGGTCAAGAAGGCCGTTGAAGAGGCACTTCTTCCCAAAGACGACGATGATGCGCCGGAGGAGGAAGCCTAATGTCCGCTGAAAACACGACCGGCCGTTCGGCTCTCACGCCGTTTACCATTGTGGCCGGAATTATCGTCATCATCGGTCTGATCCTCACCGGTTTGCGCTTCATGGGCGGACTCGGTGCGGTCACCAACCTTGACAACAACAACCCGTGGGGCATCTGGATCAGCTTTGACCTGCTGTGTGGCGTCGCTCTGGCTGCTGGTGGTTATACCACCACGGCCGCCTGCTACCTGTTCGGCATCAAACGCTATCACTCCGCAGTTCGTCCCGCCCTGATCACCGCATTCCTGGGCTACGCCCTGGTGGTCTTCGCCCTGCACTACGATCTGGGCCGCCCCCTGCGCCTGCCCTATCCCATCTTCGTCTCTCAGGGAACGTCTTCCCTGCTGTTCGAAGTGGGCCTGTGCGTGTTCATCTACCTCTCGGTGCTGTTCGTGGAATTCACGCCCATCGCCTTCGAGTGGCTGGGCATGAAAAAACTGCGCAACATCGTTCACGGCTGGACCATTCCTTTGACCGTTATGGGTGTCGTGCTGTCCACCATGCACCAGAGTTCCCTGGGCGCGCTGTACCTCATCGCTCCCAACAAGCTGCATCCACTCTGGTACTCAACCTATCTGCCGCTGTTCTTCTTCATCAGCTCGATGTTCGCGGGCATGTCCATGGTACTCTTTGAGTCCTCCCTGGCGCACAAGAACTTCCACCATCTGATGGACGAGACCCACAAGGCTGAGTCCGAGGGCGTTGCTCTGGGCTTCGCCAAGGCATGCTCCTGGATCATGATGGGCTACATTGGCATCAAGTTCCTGGGAATCGCCCTGGAGAACAAGTGGGCCTGGTTGGGCACCGGTTACGGCATGTGGTTCCTGGTGGAGCTTGTGGGCTTTGTCCTCATGCCTGCCATCTCGTACGCCATCGGCTATCGAGACCGGAACTTCGGCCTGATCAAGATCACCGCACTGTGGACGGTACTGGGCATCGTGCTCAACCGGTTCAACGTGTCTCAGGTGGCCTTCAACTGGAAGCTGCCCGCAGCGGAACGCTACTTCCCCAGCATGGCTGAAATTGGCATTTCCATCTTCGTGGTGACCATTGGCATTCTGGCCTACCGGTTCATCGTGACCCGCATGCCGGTTTTCTACGAGCACCCTGATTACAAGGGCGAACACTAAGCGAGGTGCACCATGGAACACACTTTCTACACCCTGCTCGACTACATGATCTACTCCAAGGGCTGGACATACACCCTGATGGGACTGGGTCTGGTTGGCATGCTCGGTTTCTGGCGATTCCTCACTGGGCGCGATAAGCCCCAGCGGACGTACTAATCCATAAGCCTAGGATCGAGAGGAGATATACTGATGTATGAATTCCTGACCGGCCCCATGCTGTGGGTGACGTTCAGCATCCTGATTGTCGGTTGCATCGCCAAGGTCGTGATGTACTTCAAGGGCTTGTCCTGGCAATTGGATCGGGTTGCTTACACGAAGCACCGCGCATTGGGCATCAAATGGGCGTTCAAGTCCATATTCTACTGGCTGGTTCCTTTCGGTAGCCGTAGCTGGCGGGAGAAGCCCGGGATGACCATCCTGTTCTTCACCTTCCACGTCGGCATCGTCTTTGTCCCGCTGTTCCTTGAGGCTCACGCAGTGATCCTGAGAGAACGTTGGGGGATCGGATGGCCTGCCATGCCTTCGTCCCTGGCCGATGGGTTGACCATCGCCATGCTCGTCGCTGGCATCATGCTCATCGTCCGTCGCATTACGCTGCCGGAAGTGCGCATCATCACGACCGCCAAGGATTACGCAATCCTGGCCATTACCATGGCTCCTTTTGTCACTGGTCTGGCCTGTCGCCTGCACCTGCCCGGTTACGAGACCTGGCTGCTGGCACACGTAATCACCGGGCATCTGATGCTCTTGGCCATTCCGTTCACCAAACTGTCGCACATGGTGCTGTTTTTCTGCTCCCGTGCTCAGATTGGCATGGACTTCGGAATTAAGCGCGGCGGCGAACGCGGCCGTGGCATTGTCTGGTAGGACCTTCAACGCTTTACCGGCAAGGTAAGGAGACCCAATGCCTGAAGGGAAATTCTGTAATAAGACCCCGATTCAGACCGAAGAAGCTCTGCTTGAGCTTCTGTCGGACACCCGGGGCAACCAATACTACGAAGAGATGAAAAGCCTCGACGTGGACAAGGAAGATCTTGCAAAGCGCCTGAAAGCGACTTGCAAGTCCCGAATCCGCACCTGGCTGGACATTTGTGCCCACTGCGGCCTCTGTGCCGACAGCTGTTTCCTGTACCGCTGCAACGATCGCGACCCCGAACAGGTTCCGTCCTACAAGGTCCAGTCCACTCTGGGCGAGATCGTGCGCAAAAACGGCGACGTGGACAACGAGTTCATGCGCCACGCCATGGATGTCTGCTGGTCCCGCTGCACCTGCTGTTCGCGCTGCGCACAGTACTGCCCCCATGGCATCGACATGGGCCAGATGATCTCCTACACCCGCGGCCTGCTCTATTCGCAGGGCTTCGTGCCGTGGGAGTTGAAGATCGGTTCCGGCATGCACCGCGTCTACCGCGCGCAGATGGACGTCACCACCGAAGATTGGGTGGAGACCTGCGAGTGGATGGCCGAGGAAAACGAGGACGATTATCCCGGCCTGGTCATCCCGGTTGATGTGGAAAATGCGGACATCATGTACACCTGTAACGCCCGTGAGCCCAAGCACTATCCCGAGGATGTGGCCGAGGCCGCGATTCTCTTCCATCTGGCGGGCGAGAACTGGACCGTACCCAGCGAAGGCTGGGAACAGACAGCTCTGTGCATGTTCGCTGGCGACTGGGAAGCTTGTAAAATGCAGGTTCAGAACGTCTACGACGCCATTGAGCGTTTGAAGCCCAAGCGGGTTATCGGGACCGAATGTGGTCACGCTCACCGCGCTTCGGTCATCGAAGGCCCTTACTGGTGCGGACGTGAAGACGGAAAGCCCCCGGCGCCCTACATCCACTATGTGCAGTGGGTTGCCGAAGCCCTGCGCGAAGGCAAGATCAAGATTGATCCGGCCAAGCGCATCAAGGAACTCGTCACCCTGCAGGATTCCTGCAACTACGTGCGCAACCACGGCCTGGCCGAGATCACCCGCGAGATCATTAGTTATCTCGTGGAACCCGGCTATTTCGTGGAAATGGAACAGAATAAAGAATATAACTACTGCTGTGGCGGTGGTGGCGGATTCAACGGCGTTGGCAAGTACCGCCCCCAGCGTAACATCGCTCTGAAAACCAAGCGCGATCAGATTCTGGCCACCGGTGCCAAGCTGGTCATCGCTCCCTGCCACAACTGTTGGGATGCGATTCGTGACTTGGAAGAGGAGTTTGAGGTCGGTATCCGTTGGACCTTCTTGAAGCCTTTGCTGATCAAGATGTGCGAGGTGCCCGAGCACCTCAAGCCTGAGGAATAAACCGGCGAGGGAATCATGCCGCGTGGGCCCGCGTGTGACGGGCCCACGCTTCACCCCAAACATGAGGTGGCATATGTTTAAGAAGATTCTGTTTGCGACTTCGGCCTCCCCCGCCTGTGACGACGCAGCCCGCGTCGCCTTTGACCTGGCAGGCCGCTACAGCGCCGAACTGGTTGCATTGCACATCACTGGCGTGCCCACCCGGGCCTACAGCCAAGTGGTCAAGGATGTGCGTACCGGCGAGGAAGTCGACATCGACGAAAACTACCTGGCCTTGATCAAGGAAGAGATCAGCAGCTATTACGAGAAGCAGATCTCTACCTGCCCGCAGACCTGCCAGCTGGAAATCGCCACGGGGCATCCCCACCGCGAAATCCTGCGCAAGGCCCGCGAGATCGGTGCTGACCTGATCATCATGGGTGCCAGCACCCGTGGCGAGGAAGGCAAGTTCTACCGCCGCGGCATTGCCGGCAGCACCCTGCAGCGCGTAGCCAAGGCCGCCCGCTGTCCGGTCCTGTCCGTCTCTCGCCCGAGCGCGTCCTACTGGGGCGGTTTTGGAAGCGTGGTCTTTGCCACTGACTTCTCCAAGCCCGCAGAGAGCGCCTTCAACTTCGCATCCAAGACTGCTCAGTCTCTGGATTGCGACCTGCATCTCTTCCATTCCGTTGATATCTCCTCCCTGTCTCAGGGCCGCGAGATGGATCAGGAAGAGATCGAGGACAAGATCATCGAGGCTCGCAAGCGCATGCATTCTGCCTACGCCTCCAAGCTGCCTTCCGACTTCAAGAAGTGGGAAGTCGAGGTCTGGGAAGGGACTCCTTACGTGGAAGTCGTCAAGTTTGCCCGCGAGAAGCAGGCCGATTTGATTGTCTTGGCGCATCATGCATCCGACCCCGATCTCGAGGCCGCACGCATGGGAAGCACCATGGAGCAGGTCATCCTGCGCGCCACCTGCCCGGTGGTCAGCGTCAACCATCCCGACAAGGTCTAAGGACCTTTTCGGTAGACTATCAGTCCCGATCGGGAGCCCTCAGGGCTTAACGGTTTGGGCTTATACAGAAGAGAGGATCATCATGGCCAAAATCATGATCATCGACGACGATCCGAACATCGTCACCTATCTGACCGACATCTTCACGGACAACGGCTACCAGACCTGTTCGGCCGCCGACGGGTCCCAAGCCATGGAGATCGTGAAAAACGAACAGCCTGACCTCATCACTCTGGACATTGAAATGCCCGAGGAGTGGGGCCCGAGGTTTTACCGCAAGCTGTCCCAGGATCCGGAATACAAGCGTATTCCCGTCATCGTGGTCAGCGGCCTGGCTGGCAACAAATACGCCATCCCCAAGGCCGTGGCCAGTTTGACCAAACCCTTCGATCCCAGCGAACTCATCGGGATCGTCAAGGAAGTTCTGGGTCAATAGCGCAGTCCGATATACGTGACTGACCTGCCCGGGTTCCTACCTGGGCAATCCGGGAGAACATCTCCCGGAAAGACTGAACGGAGGGAATGATATGCCCAAGAAGATTCTCGTCGTGGATGACGATCAAAACATCGTCGATTACCTCGTCACCATCTTCAAGGACAACGGCTATGAGACTTGCGAGGCCAACGACGGTGATGTCGCGCTGGAACTCCTGATGGAGCAAAAGCCCGATCTGGTCACCCTGGACCTCGAAATGCCCAAGGAATGGGGCCCCAGGTTCTATCGCAAGATGACCCAGAAGCCGGAGTTCAAAGATACCCCGGTGATCGTCATCAGCGGCCTGTCCGGCATCCACCTGGCAATCAAGAAGGCCGTGGCTACCATTAACAAGCCCTTCAATCCTGACGAAGTCATTGGCATCGTCAAGGAAACCATCGGCGAATAATTGCCGTCGCGCGGCAGGGTGTTTTTGCACCCTGCCGCGCCAATTTTTCGCGCCCGTCGCGATCTCGCGCGAGTGCAATCGGCATCAGCCAAGGTCAACCCAACGTGAGCCGCGCATGAGCACCAAACTTCTCCTTGTTGACGACGAAGAAGGTATCCGCACCTTCCTTGGGATATCACTGGCCGACCTGGGCTATGACGTCATCACCGCAGAAAACGGCAAAGAAGCCCTCAAGGCCTTTGCCGAACACCAGCCACCCATCGTCCTGACCGACATCAAGATGCCCGTCATGGACGGAATCCAACTCCTCAAACGCATCAAGAAGGTCAGCCCGGACACCGAAGTCATCATGATCTCGGGCCATGGCGACATGGATCTTGCCGTCAAAAGTCTGAAATTCGAAGCCGCCGACTTCGTGACCAAGCCCATCAATGACGAAGTCCTTGAAATGGCTCTGAAACGCGTACGAGAAAAAATCTCCATGCGCGCCGAACTCAGGAGTCACACCGAAAATCTCGAACGTCTGGTTGAGGAAAAGAGTGCCCGGATTGTAGAGCTTGAACGTCAGGCTGCTGTAGGGCAGGTGGTGGAAGGCTTTGCCGGAGCTATGCGTGGCCTTGCCCTGGATGTGGAAGACGGGGTTAACACCTTCAACGAGATGCCGTGCTTCGTGTCGGTGCACAACGCCTACATGGAAATCGTGGCCATCAATCAGTTGTATCGCGAACGCCTGGGCGACATGGTGGGCAAGAACAGTTGGGAGCTCTATACCGAACCGGAAGCCCAGGATGCAGGCTGCCCGGTGGGCCGAACCTTTGCCACGGGCAAAGGCCAACGCGTGCGCCGCATGCTGGCCACACCGGACGGTTCCAACGTCCCCGTGCTTGTGCACACCGCACCCATCCTGGATCAGGAAGGCGAAGTGGACATGGTCATGGAGATCAGCGTTGACGTGACCGAAGTGGCCCGACTCCAGGACGAGCTGCGCACCACCCGGGCCAAGTACCAGATGCTGTTCGATGAAGCCCCCTGCTTTATCTCGGTTCAGGATCAGGAATTCCGGATCACTGCCGCCAACAAATTATTCAAGGATCATTTCGGCGAGCCCGATGAAGGCTCCTGCTGCTACAAGGCCTACTCCAGACGTGAAGCGCCCTGCGAGAAATGTCCGGTGGCCGAGACCTTCGAAGACGGCCAATCGCATCAGATGGAAACCGTGGTCACGTCCAAGCACGGGCAGCAGTACAATGTACTGATCTGGACCGCTCCCATACGCGATGCCGACGGCAACGTCGTCGAAGTCATGGAAATGAGCACGGACATTACCCAACTCCGGGAACTTCAGGATCACCTGGCATCTCTAGGCCTGATGATCGGCTCCATGTCGCACGGCATCAAGGGAATGCTCACGGCTCTGGACGGCGGTATCTATCGAGTGGAATCCGGCTTCAAGAAGAACGACTCGGAACGCATCGAAACCGGTTGGGAAACCGTCAAAGATCTGGTCAACCGCATTCGATCCATGGTCCTGCAGATGCTCTATTACGCCAAGAACCGGGACCTGAACTGGGACGGAGTGGATGTGGCTTCCTTCTTCGACGGTGTCGCCCATCTGATACACCCCAAGGCTCAGGCGGCAGGGGTCGAGTTCCACAGCGAAACCCGCGGTGATCTCGGCATGTTCGAAGCCGATGCAGCGGTCATCAGTGCGGCTCTGGTCAATTTCCTGGAAAACGCGGTGGACGCCTGCGGCGACGATTCCTGCAAGGCTGAGCACGCCGTGACCTTCAGCGTTTCAGGCGAAAAAGACCACATCGTCTTCACCGTGGCTGACAACGGCACGGGCATCGCCCCCGAAGTTCGCGAAAAGATGTTTACCCTGTTCTTCTCCTCCAAGGGCTGCAAAGGAACAGGGCTGGGACTGTTTGTTTCCGACAAATCCATCCGGCAGCATGGTGGAACCATTACCGTTGATTCCGAAGCGGGCAAGGGCTCGGCCTTCACGGTGCGTCTGCCCCGTGTGCTGCCCGATTCGGCCAAAACCTGCCGCGAAGAATAATCTCTCACACCAGAGAACAGCAAGTGAAAGGCCCGCCGGCTGTCAAACGGCGGGCCTTTCTTTGTTCAACCCCGGGAAGGAATTGATGGGGTTAAAGATAGCTTTGTAATGAAGCGACAACCACGTCCATGGTCTTCACAACCTTGGAAGTCAGCGAATCCGAATCGTGATAAAAATGAATGAACATGTCGGACTCGCATTCTTTGATATCAGCGTACCAACGGCTTTTGATGGTGTAGACTCGCCCCCCCATGCTCAGCAATTTATTCTGATGCGAAAGCATGGTGAAATTCGGCCCCCGCTCAGTACCGCTGACCGGAACGGCATTGTCCCAGCTATCGCGCCTGATTGTCGCTGTGACCTGAGGGTTCAGGGTGATGGTCAACAAGGGTTGGGACGCACCATCACCAGGCTGATACCTGTAGACCAGTATGTACTTTCCCTGAGTGACGGAGGCCGTGGTCTTATCCATGGACAGACCAATGGCAGACAGCAACATATCGAACGACTTCATGCTCTCAGACATGATTCCCACCCCCTATGACAGATTGGACGACTCGTGGTCGAGCCCATGCATGGACACGAAGGTTTGTTCGACATGAGATTTCCCATGAGGCACAAGCCGTTTCATGGCTGCTTCGACAATAGCCTCGGCCTCCATGACCATATCCCTGCCTTCCAGCCCCTCGGCAACACTTTCAAGGCTGTCGGCCATGGCCTGCTCGACCTGCTCCTGTTCCGCAAGCCACGAACCCGTATCCATCTCCTGCTCGACTTCACTCTCCAATTCGGCCTCAAGAGCTTGTTCCATTCCTGTCTCCGGAACAGACCTTGAAACAAAGGCATCAGCCAGCATGTCCTCGACCCTGACAAAAAATCGTTTGCGTTCATCCCTCATACGGATCAAATCTTCCCGCAGCTTACGGCGAGCCTCTTTTGTCTCGCTACGCATCGCTCGCAAGGATTCATCCACCTCACTCCGAAGTTCACGCACCAACTCAAGGACATCCTCTCGAAATCTTCCCATGGACTCACCCAACTCATCCACGGCAGCGATGGACTCCACACCCGGATCAACACCCTTATCATTTTTGGCCTCGTCCTTAGGGCGACTTACCTTGGTTCCCTTACCGGCCATCACTCCCTCCTTGCCGCGGTTCACCGCAGCTACAACAGATAATCCTGAATATCATTCATCATCAGATAGGCCATTTTCGCCACCCAGGTGGTCACTTGATCTGAATCATTGGCAAAAACCAGATCCATTCCCTCACTGCCACAACTCTCGACCATCAGATTCCAGCGGCAAGCAACACTGAATCGACACTCGCCCACATTCATCACGGCCTGGACAGCTGATAATTGAATGGTGTGCCCGGCCTGTGTCCCAGATGGTTGCTCACCACCAGAGTTCTTGTCCCTCTCTACTCCGGCATCAACTCCAGCGGCTGCTTCAGGTGGAGAATCCGAGAGAACGGTGGAAGAGGAAGAGTGCTGTGCGCCGTCGGATGACGAAGGGCTCACCACCGCGACCTGCTGACCGGCACCATTCCCGGATGGAGGATCCCAGGTTGTCGAATCCAGATATCCCTTCAGTTTGTGCTCAACGTCGATACTGATGCCTGTCACCTTGGTTTTGCCCGTGTCGAGAACAGCCTCGTAAACGATACTATCCGCAGGCCCCGCCCTGACAACTGTCGTTGTCGGAGAAAGACCGATACCCGTTACAATCTCCTGAAATGCTTTCATGGGACTTCTCCTTGGGATCAGGTCGTCCTCTAGCGGGGATCGATGATCTGCCCATCGGGTGCGATGACTTCAACCTCAGGGATAATCGGTTGCACATCCTCAACAACGATGTCTGGCACCACCACTCTGGTGGTCTGCCCGGATGAACAGGGTTCACCCTTGGCTCCCTTCACACCTTGTGCCCCGATAGGTCCCTGAGCCCCCACCGAACCTGGCGCCCCTCGTAAACCCTGCTGTCCCATGTCTCCTGGAGGTCCCTTGGGACCGGCAGGTCCGGGTACACTGGTAAAAACAGGCCCCCCAAAGCTCTGTACAGCCAGAATTCTTGCGCAGGTCTGGGCCATGGAAGCCTGTCCCACCAGCTTGGCATTATGCTGGGTGGTCACGGCATTATGCATATGCATGCTCATGGTCTCGGCCATGACGGAATCAATCACAGCCATGGAATGAGACGGGCCTGAACCGACCGTGGACTCCAACATCTCAATGACTGAATCCGTAATCTGCGTATTTACCGCGTTATCCTTGCCCATATCGCCTCATCTGGTGGCCGGCAGTCCTGCCGGGTTGAGGATTTGTGAATACCCGCCCCGTTATGATCCGAGGATCTTCATGGTGGCCACACCTGCAGAGGCCGTGTCCAGAGAATACAGCACTGCGACGCCCATCGTGGTTGCAGCTTGTGCTGTCACATTGGTCTGCTGCTGAGAAGTGGTTGCATTGTGCGCCGCATTGCCCATGGCCTGTGCCGTGGCTTGGAACAGATTCCCCATGGCAGTTGCCGGGGCCATTCCCAACACTTCCACATTGGCCTGAGTTACGGAGTCGGTAATCTGGTTGTTCACTGAAGTGGGATAAGCCATGTCGAATCTCCTGATTATTGTTGATTAACACTGGTTACGATTCTAACGAACACATCCAGTATGCCGCTCTGACGAGAGCCCTTACCTGGAGAAATCTGCGATAGTCACCAAGCCACTCGTGCTGCAGTCCAGGACCGCTGAAGCCTCGTCCGAAACATATTCAACACTGCGCTTCTGACCATCCTGAGACAGGACTGCTTCCATGGCATTGCCAGGACGGATCATGCACCGCACATCCATCAGCACATCACGAGCGGCCTGAGCCCATTCCACGTCATCACAATCAGAATCGATATTGCTCGACAACACACGCAAGGCCTGATGCTTGGTTGCAAAACCAAGCGGTTCGCCACCAAAGACCCGGGTTTCGATCTGCGCCGTTAGAGCCTCGCTGGAGTCAACTCTTGGCATCGTCATGGTTTCCAGAGTGCCATTCACCAACGGAGCCAACCGCAACCAGAGATGCTTAATGGCTTCGGCCACTGCGGATTGGGATCGTTCCTTACTGACCGATGCGTGGTGGCAGAAAAATCCGCAGGCGTCGCTGAACTCCGGGCAGGATTGAGACAGAGAGACAGCGAAGTCCGCTGCCTTGTGCTGCATTCCGGGAGATGCACACGTGGACAACGGCGAATCCTCTGAGGACAATGCAGTCAGACAGATCAAGTCTCCAAGGCTCAATGTGCTGAAAACGCTACAGTCTTCCACCTTCAATTGCTCCAGGATATCCTTCCCATCCTTCAAGGTGGAAAAATTCTGGATGCCCGCCTCGGCAAGCTCACTCCAAGCCTTGTCGCGATCTTCGTCAATTCTGGAGGAGACGGCCTGAGACACGACCTTGATCACTTCATCATCCAACTCCATCATTCGCCGGGGATGCGCGGTCAGATCAAGTGCCTCAATCGTCATCAATGCACAGCAATGCAAACCACGCTGCATCCTTGCCAGCAGGTCACTCTCGCTACGGGCCTCCATCACTAGTTGCCGCTCCAGGAGTGCCCACTGAAGCCACGCCGAGCCATCCTCCATGAGTCCCGTCAAATTACGAAACTTTCCCGAGAACTCCTCGACCTTTGATATCCACTGTCCTGCAACGATGATCACGTCTTCCCCCTTGCCTATTCAGTCATCGCTCCATCACATGGAGGGAAAACCCTTGAGCACATCCGCGGCGTTGGATCCGATATCCCGGAAGACGCTTGCCGCCTGCCCCGCCATCTTCTGAGCTTCGGTCAGGGCCGTGACGTATTTTTCGTCGCCCGTGGCCAGAAGCTGGGCCATGGCCACCCCCTGCGCAGTGGAACTTATGGTGCCGATGTTGCGCAGATAGTCAGCAGCATCCTGAACCGCGATGGCCGTTGACTGCGCCACGGATTGATAGGCCTTGCCCGCCCCCTGAATACGAGGCACGGAAGGCGCGCTGGTGGCGTCGCTGATGATGCTCAATGAATTGGTGATGGTGTCACTCATAAACCGCCTCTTACTGGCTTCGGACCAAGGCCCGTTGTAGAAATATTGGAAGGTGCGTTATCAGGACGCTGGGGCTGCTCCCTTGGCGATGATCAATGCGCAAACCTGAACCGTTGCAGCCGTGGAAATGGTCTGCATATGCTGTTCGGCAACAGCGGCGTTATGCATGATGATCCCGATGCTGTCCGCCATGGCCGCATAGGTCATGGACATGGACAGTGAGGGACCAAGCCCGACGACTGCTGTATTGGCCAACGCCACGGCATCAATGATCTGTGTGTTTACGCTCGCAGAGATAACGCACCTTCCTTATGTCTGATTCGACATCAGCCCATTTCAGTTAGGCGAAGATCTTCTGTGTCGCCTTGCCCGTGGCTGCGGTATCCACACTGAGCAGCATGGCGATGCCCTCCGTCATGGAGGCCTGAGCCGTCACATTGGTCTGCTGCTGAGCCGTGGTGGCATTGTGCGCTGCATTGCCAAGGGCCTGAGAAGTCACAATAAACAGGTTGCCTAGTGCCATGGCTGGAGAATCACCCAGAACCTTGACGTTGGCCTGGGTCACGGCATCGGTCACCTGACTGTTCATAGATGTGGGATACGCCATCTGTTTGCTCCATTCCCCCGGATCGCACCGGAGCATAGGTTATTTCAATAGCCGACAATGCTTGCCCGCCTCGGACCTAGCCAGCACCAAGAATCTTTTCAGTCGCGATACCCGCAGAGGCAGTATCCAGCGAATACAGAATGGCCACTCCCATGGTAGTGGCAGCCTGAGCCGTAACGTTGGTCTGCTGCTGGCTGGTGGTTGCATTGTGTGCCGCATTGCCCAAAGCCTGAGCATGAGCCTGGAACACGTTGCCCATGGCCACGGCCGGGGCATCGCCCAAAACCTTGACGTTGGCCTGAGTGATGGAATCGGTCACCTGATTGTTTACGGATGTTGGGAATGCCATTGCTCCTCCCTATGCTTTCTATTGATAATACCCGCTCCCGTAGGAGCGTTCCTCAAAGCCCTAACCCATTCCGAGGATCTTCTCGGTGGCAATACCTGTGGTGGCCGTATCCAGGGAATACAGCAGGGCGACACCCTGGGTGGTTGCGGCCTGGGCCGTCACATTGGTCTGCTGCTGAGCGGTCGTGGCGTTGTGTGCCGCATTGCCCAGAGCCTGAGCGGTGGCCTGATACAGATTGCCCATGGCCATGGCCGGAGCATCGCCCAGCACCTTGACGTTAGCCTGGGTGATGGCGTCGGTGATCTGACTGTTCACAGCGGTCGGATATGCCATGTCTTCCCTTCTCCTGATAATAATGTTGTTCCCTGGACCGGAAACCCCGGCCCTGCGGGTCCGCATCTCATCCAGAGAGACGGATCCGTACGCAACGTCCATATCGATTGTCTTATGGATAATGCTTTATCGATATCGAATCAACAGTTTTTTTATAAAAGTTAGCAGAGCACTTACTCTAGCAAGATCATCTTGATAGACAAAGCTATACTACAGCACCTAAAAAAGGCCGCTCCGAAACCGGAACAGCCTTGTGATTGCTTATGAATTTTGCGTAGAGTTATGCTTTGCGACAGTCGGCACACAGGCCATACAGATACATCTTATGACCGGTCAAAACAAAACCGTGACTTTCGGCAAGCTTCTCCTGCAAATGCTCAATCTCTTCGTCCATGACCTCAAGTGTCTTTCCGCATTGCTCGCAGATGATGTGGTCGTGATGTTTACTGCCGTACTTGCGTTCATAGCGGGTCACTCCATCTCCGAAGTGCACTTCCTTGGCAAGCCCGGACTCGGACAACAGCTTCAGGGTCCGGTAGACAGTCGCCTGCCCAATGGACTTATCCTCGCGTTTGACCATGTTATACAGGTCTTCGGAAGCAAGATGCCCATCGTCACGCAAAAACACATCCAGAATCAACCTGCGCTGAGGTGTCATCTTGAGGTTGCTCTTGGCAAGGTAATCAGAAAATACGGCCTGCGGCTCTTTCATGCATGTGCTCCCGTAGACGTTTGTGTCATCTATTCAAGCCCTCGCCGCTCTGTCAAGCCCATGCGACGTCCATAACGGCCCATCATTCAATCCGATCAGCAGACTTTGTCCCTTCCGCCAAGCCCAAAAGACACATCCACAGGTGTCCTAGTCATGAAGTTATCCCCATGTTAACGCCTCTTCTGGGGGATTTCACTGATTGACAAATACTTCCCGTTTTGTGCTAGTGAGAGCAAAACTCCAGAGAAACAATATCGCCACGACGGATGCTCATTATGCAGGACGGCCCCTTTTCCATCCTTTTTGTTTCACCCGAAGCACCCGGGACCAGCACCCTGGCTCTGAAACAATGGGGTGGCGACATATGGAACGCAGGAAATACACTGGAAGGCCTCAATATCCTGAAGAACCTGTTACCGGACATTGCCATCCTGGATACGGCCTTGCCCTCGTCAGGCTGGGAAGAGCTGGCTGCCATGATCAAGGGGCGCGAACCTGACATCCCGGTCATCCTGACGGGCATGACCCCCAACCAGCAGGACCTCATGACCGGCATGCGAGCCGGAGCCGACCTCTTCCTGGAACTGCCCCTGTCCGGAGAGCAGCTGGAACAGGAGATTTTCCCTCTGGCCCGCCGCGCCGCGCAAATCCGTTCCAACAGACTCCGGCACAGCACAGCGGCTGCCATTCTGGATGCCACCCCGGCCCCCATGCTCATCACGGACGGCAACACGGTAGACTACATGAACCGGCCGATGATGGAACTGGCAGACTTGAACGCACAGTTGACCCCTCGCTCCTGTTCCGAAGTCGAACAGGCCATTCCGCTGGTTCGTCTGCACGCTGTGGATGATCAATCGACATTTACCAAATGGATCAGCGTGGTCATGGAAACGCCGGATTGTGAACACCTCGTTAGCGTGGGCGGTAAGAAGAGCTGCGACAGGACCTTCCTGCTGCGAACCACCCCCCTGGCAGGACTACGGAACAGGCATTCCCTGAGTTTTACGGATGTGACTTCCATTGAGAATGAAAAACGGATGTACCATCGTCTGGCCACAACCGACCCCTTGACGGGTGTCTGCAACCGCCGAAAATTCATGGATGAATTGGACACTGAAATTTCGCGTGCTGCCCGTTACGGCAATCCGCTGTCGCTGATCATGATCGACATCGACAATTTCAAAAATGTCAACGACACCATGGGTCATCAGGCTGGTGACGTTGCCTTGGTCGAGCTGGCCTGCCTGCTCAAGGACAATATCCGCTCCATGGATCTGCTGGCCAGATACGGCGGTGAAGAATTTGCGCTGATCATTCCTGAAACGGACCTGGAGGGAGCCAACTGTGTGGCATCCAAGCTTTGCAGCATTGTGGATTCCACCCAGTTCGCCATCGTTCCTGACATGACTTGCTCGCTGGGCGTGTCCTCATTCAGCAAGGACGACTCCGTACACTCACTGATCGAGCGTGCGGACCAGGCCCTGTACAAGGCCAAGCACCTGGGCAAAAACCAGGCCTGCAAGTTGGAGCCGGTCTGTAACCCAGCCCCGACCAAAGTCATCTGACCCAGCATTTCCACCTGCTTCCGACAAAGAGAGCCCCCCGTACGATCACGTACGAGGGGCTCTTTCTTTCATGAGTTCTGTAGTCGATGATCAGCCCCTATAGGACCTTGTTGCTGGTAAAGCCCAGCTCCGCACGGTCCATGGCCTCTGCCGAGCCCAAGACAACGACATCACCACCCGCCATAAGCGGCTCAAGGAACTCACCCAAGGCCCGGATGTCCGAGAGCTGCGTCCCCAACAGCTGGTCACGCATGTGCTGGCGGGTCTCCATATCATCGCCCGTCAGATGCCTGAGCAACGAGGTGAAGCCCTGGGCATCCGGCAGGAGATAGGCATCCACATCGCCCACGGCGCCAATGATATTCTTGGAAAACTCCTCGCCTTCGAGATCAACATTCCTGAAAAATACCGGCAGGCCATCATAGGCATCAAGAGTCTGCATCAATGAAGGATCACGGTAGGACACCTGGGCCATGATACCACTGAAGCGATCCAGGAAGCAGAACGCTCCATATGCACCGCCACGGGCGCGCACGGCGTCCCAGAGATAAATCATCCGGGCCATGCGCACAGCCGTCAGATGAGTGCCATGGAAGGCGTATCCTGCCGGACGCAGGTCCACAACCTTGCCCACATAGTTGACCTGCGCAGGCAGCACCAGCCCTTCGGCAGCAGGCAACAGCCCAGGAGTCCAATCCGCTGCCGATGCCATCCCGGCAGGCAGGGACTCCGTCAGGCCGGACAACAACTTCTCTACACCCGCGCACAACCCCGGGTCTGTGGTCAGATTCAACACCAGCCCATCGCGAGACACGATAAGCCGCTTCAACTCTTCCATGTCGGCACGAACGCCATCCCAATCGTCATCCATCCGTGCAGAAAGTTCACGCAGACCCATGAGCGCTTCGATGCCCCCCATGCATTCCGCAGCCCACCCAGCGGGGCCGCTGCGGGCACGCAAGCGCGACATGACAACCAGATGTCCCGATGGGATCAGGTGCTGCTCCAGGCGGGCCTTTTCCTCAGACAGAATCTGGCGGAAACGATCGCGATCGCCAATCTGGGCATCCAACAGGACTTCACGCAGAATCTCCAGCATCTCCGGAGCATTGTCGGCTGTACATTTGCCTCGCAGGAACAATCGCGCAGCGGCTCCATCTCCGCCCAGCACGGCGGACGTGAACGTCTCATGCCCCATGCCACCGGTCTTGCGCGCAATACGCATGGACAGATCGGCAAAATCCTCACGGGAGGTTCCCGTCTCGAACAGCGCCCGGCCAAACAACGGCACCAGAGGCAACAGACGCGCAGGCACGGCGCTCAAATCAAACCCGGCATCCAGATAGACAATGCCCTGAGCCGGAATCTCGTGAACCAGAACATCATCGGCACGGCCTCGTTCAGGGATGGCTGTCTCTTGTGGAGCGATGTCAGCCAGATCCAGTTGGGGCAATGTTGCCAGGGCCTCGGGGGTATCCTCCACCAGTTGCAGGCGCTCCAATTCCGCAGCCTGCGCGATGACCTGCTTGCGCTGGTCGCTCCCAAAGTCTTCCAGAATCGAAGCCAATCCGGCCTGCTCTGCGGCTTCGTTTGCCGCAAGCAGGTCCACTTCGGGCTTGAAGACCACGGTCACCCGGTGCTGATTGTCCAACAAGTGCTCACGGATCAGGGTCTGGAAAAGCGGCTCACCGGACAACAGGCGTTCTTTGATTGTCGCAATGGGCCTTTCAAAAGCCAAGGGGGCAAAGGGGTCACCGTTATAGAGCCATGTGGTCAGGGAATGCAGCATCATGGACAACCCACGGGGGAAACGCCCGGAGTTGTTTTCCCGCAGGTCAAACTCCACGGTATTCAGAGCCGCTTCAATCATGGCTTCGGATGGGCCATCTGCGGCCAAGGCCTCCAGCACTTCCATAATCAGGGATTCGGCCTGCTCTACATTGCCGGGGTCGATGCCCTTCAGACCAATGGAAAAGAAGAACTGACGCAATTCGTCTTCCAGCCCCACTCCGGCCAGATCCTCTCCCAATCCGGACTCCATCAGCGCCCGACGCAGCGGCGAGGAAGGCAGACCGATCAGCACATGCTCCAACATCTCCAGAGCCAGGGCCAATTCGCGGTCCGTGGTCTCGGGCAGCAGCCAATTCAACGTGAACATGCCCTTGGAATCCTCACCACCGGCAAAGACGTGCTCAGCCCGGCGCGGAGCGGTCCAAGCCTGCTGGAATCCGACCTCGGAATCCGGTGTCAGGACTTCAAACCCGGCCAGGGCTTCGCCCAGAATGCGCAAACGCTCAGTCTCGTTATCGTCACCATAGAACCAGAACCGTGCATTAGACGGATGATAATACGTCGCGTGGAATCGCTTGAACTGCTCATAGGTCAACTCGGGAATGACCTTGGGGTCACCGCCCGAATCCAGGCCATAGGTGGTGTCGGGGAACAGCTCCCGCTGCGAATGTTCGTAGACCAGGCTGTCCGGGGAAGAATACGCGCCCTTCATCTCGTTGAAGACCACCCCTTTGCGGGTCAGGGGGCCATCCTCGGACTCCAGTTCGTAATGCCACCCTTCCTGGAGGAACACATGCTCGGGAATCAGGGGGTGGAACACGGCGTCCAGATAGACATCCACGAGGTTGTAAAAATCCTGAAGATTGGCGCTTGCCACCGGATAACACGTCTTGTCCGGGTAGGTGAAGGCGTTCAGAAAGGTCTGCAACGAGCCCTTGAGCAGCTCCACAAAGGGTTCCTTGACCGGAAACTTCTTCGATCCACAGAGCACCGAATGCTCAAGGATATGTGGCACGCCAGTGGAGTCCGACGGAGGCGTGCGCAGGCTGACTCCAAAGACCTTGTTCTCATCATCGGTCAGCACGGACATCAACTCCGCACCAGTGGTGTCATGCCGCCACAATTTTGCTACGCAACCCGCCTCGGGAATCTCACGCTCAACAACCAGGGTAAAACCGTGTATATTCGTCATCATGTCCTCCGCCGCCAGCAAGCGGCTGATTGATTCATTTCAAAGCATTGCGACAGCCACTCAAGGCCGCCCTGAAAAACAGACGGCAAAAGCCATTCTATCCTGTAAGGAGACTTCATACATGAGCTTGCTCGCGAACAAAACCCTCATTGTCACGGGTGCATCCTCAGGTGTCGGGCAGGCGCTGGCCGTTCAACTGGCACGTGCCGGGGCCTCTCTGGTTCTCAATGCCCGCCGCAAGGAGCCATTGCGCCAGACCTTGACAGATTGCGCAAATGCTTCTGCCAAGGCCGGGCATGACCGGCAGCATGTCTGCGTGGCAGGTAGCGCAGGCCAGGCAGACATCGCCAATGTCCTGGCAACCGAAGCCCTCAACCTGGGCCATTTTCATGGCTTCATCCATGCTGCCGGGGTGCTGGCTCCAGGCCCCTCCCTCTGGGAACTGCCAGAGGATGATTTCGACAAGGTCTTTGAGGCTGGGCCCTTGGCCGCGCACCGCCTGATCCGAACCTGCGTACCACATCTGTTGGCCGAAGGGCAGGGGCTGGCTGTGTTCATGGGATCGGGGGCAGCGCAGATAGCACAGCCCGGCATCGCGGCATACTGTGCCGCCAAGGCGGCTTTGGAACATACCATGCGCCAATTGGCGGCGGAGGCCCCTGCGCTGACAACCTTCGTCTATCGCCCGGGCATCGTTGACACCCCCATGCAGACTCAGGCTCGCCACAGCAAGGGGAGCGGCGCTCCACAACTCAAGGCCATATTCAATGCCTGGAAAAAAAATGGAGAACTACTTTCTCCCGAAGACTCAGCCGCCGCGCTGACGGCTATTCTTGACAACGAACCACATTCGTTTCACGGGCGCATCGCCACCGTGGAACATGGACGAATGATTTTGGCAGAAAGCACGGGGGTAAACGGTTAACTTGCTGATCTCCTTCCCATTGGGCAGGGCTTCACGTATACTGGGGCCACACCCGGGAGCACATCAGGAACTATGTACACAGACTCGACACCGACTCCAGAACAATTCGATCTTGGACGCTCCTTTGCAGCACGCCGTTTCGCCTTTTGCGACACCAACCATGCGGCCGTAAAGACCCTCTTCAACATCTGCGCAACCTATGCTGCTCATGGTCTGGCCCAAGGCAAACACATCCCGGACCTGCCTGCCCCGGACGAGCAGCCTGGTCCAAGCCAGTACCCCAAGGCAGCTGCGGACCCCTTTGATCTGCTGCGAAGCGAAGCTGGACTTCCGTCGCTTCCAACCATCTATGCCGAATTGCAGGACGTCATCGTCAAGCCCGCAGCCTCGACCAACGATGTGGCTCACGTCATCAGCCGTGACACCAGCCTTGCCGCGTTTTTGCTACGTCTGGTGAACAGTGCATTCTACAGCTTTCCGTCACAAATCGAGACCATCAGCCGTGCCGTGACCCTGGTCGGCACAAGCCAACTCACGACTCTGGCCATGGGCACCACGGTCATGAAGCTGTTCTCGGACATCCCCGACGAGTTGGTCAGTATGGAGAGCTCATGGCGGCACAGTATTGCCACAGGTATTCTTGCCAGTAACCTGGCCCGACGAATCGGCGAAACCGACCCGGAACGACTCTTTGTGGCGGGTCTGCTGCACGACGTCGGATTGTTGACCATGTACCAGACAATCCCGGACAAGAGCCGCCTTGTGCACAGCTTCATCCGCGAACATGGCGCAATCCTTCACACTGCCGAAATGAATATCCTGGGCTTTGACCACGCCATGCTCGGCGGCATGATGCTGCGCAAATGGAATCTGCCCTTCCCTCTGATCAACGCAGTGCTTCGGCACCATACCCCTGACAAGAGCGAAAAACACATTGAACCCGCTCTGATTCACATTGCCAATACCCTGGCGGGGGCCATGGACTGCAGCGCGACAGGGGAACCGTTCATCCAGCCCTTGAACCTGATTGCCTGGAATGCGACGGGCCTGACTCCCGAAGACCTGAAAGAAACAGCCCGGGAGTCCGAGACGCAAATCGCCGAGGCTTGTCAGGCCCTGCTGTGCATCTGACCCCCTCGCACTAAAAAGCCCACGGCACGGGCCATGGGCATCATTCAGCATTCGCAGCCAGTAAACCTATGCGTTGGAATCAAGGATAGAGGAACCTTCGAGCAGGGACATGACATCCCTGAGTTCATTCTTGAAACGGCTGCTCACGGCACCCTGAACACGCTCGGAAGACGAACCGAACTGCCGCGACCGGTTGTCATAGACGGCCTTGATCAGCTCTTTTTCAAACCCGGGCCCATCGATGTTTCCCACCGCGTCCAGGGCTTTGGCGAAGATCTTGGCCGATCCCGTGGCCCCGTGCTGCACGGCCGTGGACCACAGAACCTGGGCAATGGCCTGGTGCCTGCCGGTCAGATCCACCCCTGTCAACTCAGCAACCTTCTTGAGCGCAGGTTGAAAATGTGTCTCGCGGATGAACTCATGCTGCAAGTTGGAAAAACGCGGCCCTTCGTCATGGGCCAGAGTCTTCCAGGCCGAAGGCATGGGGCCAGTCTTAGAGCCGGTATCGGCCTGGCCCGCCGCCCGCAAGCGCGAGGCCATCTCTGGGGCCTTGGCATCCAGGAAATTCAAAAAACGATCAAAGGTCCCGGCTCTGGAAGAGACCTGATACATGCCATAGGAAGTGCCACCGACCCTGTCATAGCCCACTGAACCGGGATTGCCACCGGATTCAAACCGGGCGGACAAGACGCCAAAGGGATCAGAAGCCGGGGCCGCGCCATAGGCCTTGTGAGCCATGGCGGTTCGGGCCGCCCTGAGTGAGGCTGATGGTCTGGCCTCGGGGGCATTGATCATGGCCTGGACCGAGGCATCCATGGGTTTGATGGGAATCCCCATCGCCGGCTTCTGCACGGCAGACGGAGCATCCATGGAAAAAAGTGAGGGCTCGTTTCGTGCCGGATTCGCAGCAACCTCGCTCATTCCGGCCAGTTCATCGGCCTCGGGAACCACCCCATTCATGGCGGTCTGAGGAGCCAACTCCTGCTGGCTGGCATTGGTCTTCAACGCCTCGGCAACCTTGCTCATATCCACGCCGGGGATTGCGGAGCCCACCAGCCCCATCAAATCCAGAGAACGGTTATTCCCACCGATCCCTCCCATGAGCTTGGTGAAATCCATGCCGCCGCCGGGCTTGTCCGAAGTGTTCGACAAGGCATCAAGCAGTTGATTCATCTCGCCGGTTTCCGCCAATTTGCTGGCATCACCACCCTGCATCAACGACATGAACTGTCCGCCCATGGATAACTGGGCAGCGAGGTCCAAAGCTTCGACTCCGCCCGTCTTGAGGGCCGACTGGAGCATTTTGGCAAAAGCACCGGCCTTGCCGGAAAGGTCCGGTAGCCCGGTGCCGACAGCGCCTTGCCCCCCAAATCCCTCGCGAGAGAACTCCATGGGTTTGATGGGGATGAATTTGATTGGATTGATGCTCATAACTGCTTCCTCGATATCTGCCTTGCGCGTCGAAACTTTGGCGCAGGGCGGCCTTGATATCGATTTGAGCAAATTCCGTGCCCGGAGCTGTAACTCCGGGTTTGCCCTTTCCCCCCGGTTGCTTATAGTATGGGCCACAGCCTTATTGGTGTGGGCTGAACCTACGGCATGAAGGAGAGACCAATGCTGCCCAGAGACGAAGCGCTGGAACTGGTAAAATCACAGAACCCCGAGCCACACTTGGTGAATCACGCGATTCAGACCGAGGCCATCATGCGCGCTCTTGCCCTCAAGCTGGGTCATGACCCCGAGTTATGGGGAGTCACCGGACTGCTGCACGACCTCGACTACCCGCAGACCAAGGACAACCCCGCACGACATGGCCTGGATGCTGCCGACATGCTCAAAGGCAAAATGCCTGAAGATGCCTTGCAAGCCATCGTTGCCCACAATGAGGAACACACCCAAGTCGCTGCGGCCAACCAGTTCGACTACGCCCTGCGCGCGGCTGAAAGCGCCACAGGACTCATCTCCGCGGCGGCGCTGGTACGCCCCACCCGCATGGAAGGGATGAAACCCAAGAGCCTCAAGAAAAAGATGAAGGACAAATCCTTTGCAGCCTCCGTCAGCCGGGAACGCATCCGCGAATGCGAAAAGCTGGATATGGACCTTGGGGAGTTCTTCCTGACGGCCATCCCGGCCATGGCTGAAGTGGCCTCCGAAACGGGCCTCGGCTAAGCCGAAGACGGGAGAGTACTGCGATGAAACAGCGACTGATCTTTCTGCACCCTGATGCCAGAGGCCAGAACATGACCTTTGCCCAATCCCAGCTCCAGACTCTGGTGCGCTGGGCCTACATGGTGGGCAAGGGCTTTGTGGCGGACAAATGCTTGCTCTGGGCCTCGGCCCTGGCGTTCACCACAGCACTGTCTCTGGTGCCACTGCTGGCCGTGGCCTTCTCCATGGCCAAAGGCTTCGGGTTCCAGAATTCCCAGTTCATCCACGATCTGCTGATGCAGGTCGCCGCAGGTCGCGCCCAAACCGTTGACGCCATTGTTGGCTACATCAACAATACCAACGTCCGCACCCTGGGAGTCGTGGGCGTAGGATTCTTGTTCGTCACCGTACTCTCCCTGCTGTCCAACATCGAAAAATCCTTCAACTCCATCTGGGGAGTGAAGGCCACCCGGGGGACATGGCGCAAGCTCTCGGACTATCTGTTCATCACCTTGATCTGCCCACTGCTGATCATCATCGCCATCAGCGCCACGGCATCCATGCAGAACTCGGCAGTGGTCCAGACGCTGCTGTCCTATTCAGTAGCCAGCGTTGCCTATCTGGCATTGCTCAAGATGCTGCCCTACTTCAGCACCTGGATTGCACTGCTGTTCATCTACAGCTTCATGCCCAATACCCGGGTCAAATTCCGTTCCGGCATCGCCGGAGCCGTGGTTGCTGGAACCCTGTGGCAATTCGTGCAATGGGGCTATATCCACTACCAGGCGTCTTTCAAGAATTACAACGCCATCTACGGCAGTTTCGCCCAGGTACCGCTCTTTCTGATCTGGCTGTTCATCAGTTGGGTCATCGTACTGCTTGGAGCGGAAATCTGCTTCGCCGTGCAAAACAGCGGAACCTACTTCCGCGAATCACGCCTTGGCAACTACAGCCACGACGACCGCCAGAAATTGGCGGCACTGGTCCTGGCACTCCTGACCAATGCCTTCATGGGGGGCACTAAACCCGTCCCCAACGAGGACGTGGCTCACCGCCTGGACGCACCGGTCAAGCTGGTCAATGATGTCCTGCACATGTTGGAAGGGGCCGGGATCGTGGTCAAACTGGATCACCCCGAACTGGATATGTATGGGCTGGCACGACCGCCGGACAGCGTCCGCATGGTAGACGTCATCGTTGCCCTGTCCCGTTACAAGGGCAACGCCCGGAGCGAGGCACTGACCGGGCGCCTGGAATTTCTCGATCCCGTATTCGAAGGCATTATCGGAGCCGCTGCAGACAGTGCCGACAATCTGACCCTGTCTGAATTTGCGAGCCGTTGCGAAGGGCACGTCATCTGCCAGCCCGAGGACAAGACACATGACCAAGCCTGATCACAAATATTTCCGCAATACCGATTGCCAATACTTCCCCTGCCACAAGATGGCCGATGACTCATTCTACAACTGCCTATTCTGCTTCTGTCCCCTCTACTGGTTGCAAAACTGTGGCGGGAATCCCGCAGACCGGGATGGCGTCAAGGACTGTACGGGCTGTACACTGCCTCACCGCCCGGGGGGCTACGAGCACATCATCGATCGCCTGAAGCAGGAATTCGAACACAATCGCACCGCACGTAAAACAAAAAATGAGCAAGAAAGCCCGCCCGCCCAAGACGCCCCCGACAAGGGTTGACGAACACGCCAGCTGACCATAATACATTGAAAGGAATGACTTTTATCCGACTCAATGGGTATGGATCAGCAGGTGTCACCCGATGTTCACGCCTGCCTGCTAACAACGATTATATCAGGAGGCCGAAATGAATATCCAAGACATCATTAAACAATCCAAAAACGCAGAACCCTTCAGCAAAGCACAACTCTGCGACATGCTGGCCCTGTCTCCCCAGTCCCCCGAATCCTACCTGCTCATGGCCGAAGCCAAACGGATTTCCCGGGAAGTGACAGGTGACAAGCTGGAGGTCCACGGCCAGTTTGCCCTGAATCTGGCACCCTGCCCCAAGAACTGCATGTACTGCTCCTTTGCCGTCAAAAACAAGATCTTCACCAAAGTGACCGAACTGACCATACAGGAAGCCATCGACAGCGCTCAGGTGCTTGAAGCTGCTGGATGCAACGCGGTGTACATGATGGTCACGGCCAACTACAAATTCGGCAAACTGCTGGAGATGACTCAGGAAGTGAGAGCCAGCCTGAAGCCCGACACAATTCTGATCGGCAATGTGCCCGACCAGGACACCAAGACCGCACGCCAGTTAAAAGATGCAGGATTGAACGGTGTCTACCACGCCCTGCGCCTGCGCGAGGGCATCGATACCGGGCTTGATCCCGAAGCCCGCAAGGCCAGCATGCGCGCCTTCCAGGAAGCCGGATTGGTGGTGGGTACCTGCGTGGAACCTGTGGGACCAGAGCACAACAACGAGGAAATTGCAGACCTGATTCTGTACACCGGCTCGCTGGACCCGGCCTACAGCGGTGCGGCACGGCGCATCCCCATTCCCGGTACGGAAATGTTTGCACGGGGCACCATCTCCGAGTTACGCATGGCTCAGATCGTGGCAATCACTCGGCTGGGACTGCCGCGAACAGTCCTCGGCAACTGCACGCATGAACCCTATTCACTGGGTGCTGCGGCCGGGGCCAGCCTGCTCTGGGCAGAGATCGGAGCAAATCCCAGAGATATCAAGGAAAAGACCGAAGAAGGCCGGGGGTTCACACCCAAACGTTGCACCGAAATCTTCATTGATGCAGACTGTGGCGTACTTGAGGGCCCATCCGCCTATTATAGCAAATCCCCGTTACCGGAGGCCAAATGAACGAAGAGAGCAGCACCCAGGAATCCATACCAGCATCGACATCCGCAGGTGGCCCCCGGAAAGGGGTGATCCTGTTGGTCATCGCGGCTCTGGCCGTGGCCATTGTTCTGGCCGTCAAATTCATGGACAAACAGCAGGCTCTGGATGAAGCGGTCGTCGGCAGTGGCGAACAGTCCAAGGATAACGGCGTTCTGGATCTCCCCATGTTCGCCCCCAAGCCCGATCCTGCCACGCAAGACCCACAGGCCGCCAACGGAATGCAACAAGCTGGCGAAGCTGTGCCCGCCCACGCTTCCAGCGTCACCATGAGCGCTGCCCCGACCGAACCCAAGACCGACCGAGTTTTGACTCGGGACTTTATCCGCGACCTGGCCGCAACACTGGCAGCAAGCTACCAGCCTGCCGGGACCAGGAACAACCTGAGCAACCGGGGCGTGACCACCCTGACCTTCAAGAAGCTCAACATGCGCTACGGCACAGAGCTGACAGGTTTGAACGTGGATGAACAAGACGCTGCTCTTGGGCGTGACCAAGCCCTCTCGCATCTGTTCTCACCCATCGTACTGCGCCTGGTGTTCGACATTTTCTCCCAGCCCCTGCTCGACGAACTCACGGCTCAAGGCGCGGCCCAGCAACGGGAATTCGCCAAGGGTAGCACCTACGTTAAGCATTCAGTATCCAGTGCACAGGTTCGGGAAATGCTGAAACTCTACGCTTCATTGGTGGCCGATGCGGGCAAGGCCTTTGAGGCCTTCGCCAGCCGCCCCGACCTGACCACCGCCCTGAACCGATATTTTGATGCCTCGGCCAGGGTCAACGCCGCCTACGGCAAATACTCGGACCGCGAAGCCGTGGAAGCCCCACAGAAAGAGCTGGATGCCATTTCCCTGGAAATCAAGAATGCCATCCAGGCCCGCGAAAAGATGCGAATCGGTCTTCTCAAGGGGATCAGGCTCGGCTCCGGCTCCATGCTGGCAGAGAGTGATGCCATCGACATCGCCTCCTGGATTCACCGCCGTCTGGCAGCCGATCCCGACGCCATCAATGCCGTAGGAGCCATCGCTTCTCTGGCTCGCGAATTCTCGGCCAAACTTGCGGAGACAACCTATTCTCCCGAGGGCTAGGCCATCACCACCATCGGACAATACTCAAACGCAAAAAGGCCGGGAAATCCCGGCCTTTTTACATGCGTCATGACAGAACGCAGCACAGATACCCCAGAAGAGACAACAGCCCATGCCCATGAGTATATTATCAAAGGCAAGGCCCGAATGAGTGCGAAAATTCAACTGTGAAGGGGAACCAAAATCCAGCGGCAGATCAACAGGTCATCTTGTCGCGCTCCATCAACTGACACCAGGCGCGCACAAGGTGCTCATCCCACTGCTTTCCAGCTCCATCCAACAGGATGCTCTGGGCTTCATCAGGGGAACGCCGCTGCTGATAGGCACGATCCGTGGTCATGGCCTCGTAGCCATCGGCTACACTCACGATACGCGCCAGAAAGGGGATGGAGTCACCACTCAGGCCATCAGGATAGCCCGCACCATCAATGCGTTCATGGTGATGATACACGATGGGCAACAGGTCTTTCAGCGTATGGATGTTGGAGAGGATGTCGCGGCCCATGACCGGATGCTGGTGCATGATCTTCAACTCATCTTCGCTCAACGGGCCAGGCTTGTTCAAAATATTATCAGGAACACCGATCTTGCCCACATCATGCAGAATTCCTGCAAAAGACAGACACTGCACCTCGCGATCAGGCAGGCCGATCTCACGACCCAGTTGCGCCGCAAAGGCTCCCACCCGTTCCGAGTGTCCCTTGGTATAGATATCCTTGGCTTCCACCGAGCAGACATGGGAAGTGATGATCTCCAGATTCATGTCGCTCAGACGGCATTTAGCCGACAGGTTCTCCATGGCCGAAGCGGCCTGAGAGGCAAAGACCGTGAGCATCTGGAGGCTCGGCAGGGCATAGACGCCGCGCTTCAAGTCGCGAATGATCACCGCTGCGCCCAGCGCACCGGTCCCGTCCATCACGGGGCAGACCATGGCAGAAACCGTGGACGTTCCAGTACCATTGTTCACTGCCAGCGAGTCAAACAACTTGGGACTACCACTCTCCATAAGTCGCTTGGAGACAGCCTCAAACCATTTCCGAGCACGAGAGTTGCTGCGCAGCATCGGCCCCCAGGCCACGCACTTACCCAGCCCCGGTTCAAAATCCTCACGCAGGAACAACGCCATGGCATCGGGGCGGAAGGTCTCGCGCATCTGGACCAGGAATTCCTTGACCAGGGCTTTCAGGTCACGCTGGCTGCGCAGAGCGGCACCCAGATCGAGCAGCCGGTCCAATTCGGATTCACCACCACGCTGGCCCTGGGTCTTGCGGCGCAGACTGCGTTCTTCCAGAATCTTTTCGACCTTGGTCACGAACTGGCGGATATCAAAGGGCTTGAGCAGGTAATCGGCGGCACCCAACTGGATGCATTCCACGGCGCTTTCCACAGTGCCATACCCCGTCAGAAACATCACCTCGGACTTGATATTCCGATTGCGCATTTCCTCGAGCAATTCGCGCCCACCCAACTTGGGCATGCGTAAATCGGTAATCACAAGGTCGACGGGGGTGGAAGAGAGGAAATCCAGCGCATCAGAACCATTACCGACTGTCGCCACGCGATAGCCGCACCCTTCAAGGGTTTCCCTGTTCACTGCGAGAAGTTCTGGCTCGTCATCGACGAGCAGGATGGTGCGCTGACTCATGCATCCTGCACTGGAGGAGAGTTCACCGGGGAAAAGGCACGGGGCCCTACGCGCCCGTACAAATTACCAAGTACATCTACCTCAGCCTGAATTACATGTCCAGACCGGTTAGAATACACTCCAAAATTCCGGCACCATACAAATTTTCTATAAAAATTTGAGATTCTGACCTCCCAAGCATGCTTTGCGTTTTATTCATAAATTTCTTATGGATTCTCAAGCAGCAATAGTATTGCCACCCCACACCCACCGCTACCGCAAAGGAAGGCGCGATGCACACCGGTGAGAGCCCAACCGACGCTCCTAATATCCGGAACATTGTCCGGCATATCGAAGAGTTGCCCGCCCCTCCGTCTGTTGCCACCAAAATCCTGAACAGCGTCCTTGCCGACGATGTTGATTTTCATGAAGTCTCTGAGCTGATCGAATCCGACCAGACACTGACGTTGAAAGTCTTGCGCATGGCAAATTCCATGGGCTACGGCTACCGGGGAAAAATCGAAAACGTGGAGCAGGCCATTGCCACCATCGGCTTCGATTCACTCAAAACATCCCTGCTATCGGTCATCATCCGCGACAGCCTGTACAAAGACGCGCAAGACGGCGACCCGCTGCTGACCCATATCTGGAAGCACACTCTGGCCTGTGCCGTGGCCTCATCCCTTGTGGCCGAGCACGCGTTGCCACAGCTCAAGGATGTCGCCTTTGCCGCTGGCATGGTGCACGACTGCGGTCAACTGGTACTGCTGTCGGCCATGGCCGAAGACTATGAGCCACTAGTCAAACAATGTATCGACGGCGAGACCTCCCTGCTGGACCTTGAAACCGAAGTCCTGGGAGTGGAACACACCCTAGTGGGCAAATGGCTGCTTTCCGCCTGGAAAATGCCGCGCCGCCTCATCGATAGCGCCTGGCTCCATCATCAGGGGCCAGAGACGTTACACGAACTGGGCGAAGAAGGCAGGCTCGTTGCCGCCGTTGCTCTAGGTGATATCCTGGCCCACGAGGTGATGCACGATGGCCCGACAGCGAACTCGGAGGAACTGCGAGTGGAACTCGTCGCCTCCTTCGGGTTTGACGAGTCAACCCTGGAATCCATCAAGGGGCATATCGGCGAAGGTTTTGCCAAACGCGCCGAGGCCTTTGATCTGGAAAACGACGCGGCCCTCTTCTATTTTCAAGCTTTGCAACGGGCCAATGCCAAATTAAGCGGCATCAATACCCAACTGGCCGCACGTGAAGATCGGCTGAAAAGCACCAACGCCCTGCTCTGCGCTGTCGCTGCCGCCGGCCCAAGACTGGCAAAGGCGACCGAAACTGACGATGTTTTTCGGGCAGTGGAACGTGCCGTTCGCGATGGCCTTGGCGCGGGACGGGTCTTTGCCTACCGCATTGACGCCGGAGGAAAAATCCTGGAGGGCCTGCTGTCCGACAACGGCAAGCCCTATCTCTTCTCAGTCCTTCTGGACAATGATTTGCGCCCGTTGTGGGGAAAATCAGACATAGAGCCCCCCAAGTCCCTGCACAATCTGCTCGCGAGCTACCTGACCCGCATCCCGGCGGATGACCCGGCCGACGATCATCAACCACGGCCCATTCCTGTCCCACCCTGGCAGTTGCTGCCGCTCTTGGCCGAGGACGGTTTCCTGGGTGAAGTCGGCATCGAACCGCCCATCGAAGCGGCGTTGCTCCCCGAACAGACCGCAGCGCTGGCACAGCTCACATGCCTGGCGGCGGCAGCCCTGCATCGTCTGGAACTTCACGACCGTCTGGAAGAACGCGCCGACAGGTTGAGTTCCGCCTTACGCAAGATCAGACGCATGAACCATAAACTCCTGCAAACCGAACGTCTGGCCGCCGTTGGTCAACTTGCTGCTGGGGCAGCCCACGAGATCAACAACCCCCTGGCCATCATTTATGCCCGCGCCCAGCTTCTTGAATTTCATGAAACTAACGAGAAAAAGAAGCACGACTTCCAGCAGATGATGACCCAGATCGAGCGCATCACCGCCATCCTGATCAACCTGATGGATTTTGCCCGCCCAGCACCACCGCGCATGGACACCATCGCACTGGAAGGAGTTGTCCGTCGTTCACTGAGCCTGGTGGAGAGTGGCTTGAGCAAGCAGGGAGTAACTCTCGACGCCCGACTGGACAGCCTGCCGTCCATCATCGGCGACGGCAACCAGTTGGAGCAGGTGGTTTTAAATCTGCTCATCAATGCAGAGCATGCAGTGATCGAAGCCCGCCCCGAAGGCACCGGACGCATCAAGGTCCGTGCCGGGATTCGAGCGGACAAGGCTGTACTCACCATTTCCGATAACGGCATCGGCATCAAAGCCGAGAACCTGAACAAGATTTTCGATCCTTTCTTCACCACCAAGGAAGAGGGCAAAGGTACTGGCCTCGGCCTCTCCACTTCCTACGGCATCATACAAAGCCACGGTGGAGACATCCGCTTCCATTCCGTCCCCGGAAAAGGGACAGAAGTGACTGTGGTCCTGCCTCTGTCCACTCCCGACGAACGTTCCGAAGTGTTGCCTACCCAGCCCGGCTCGAATCAGGCCAAGCCCATTCTTGTTGTTGACGACGAGAAGCATATTCGGGATATTCTGCGGGAATCACTCGAAGCGCAGGGCTATCGGGTCGAGACGGCCAATGATGGCGAACAGGGGCTGGCTAAACTAAAAACCAGCGCTTACCGTCTGTTGCTGCTGGATATCCGAATGCCCTCGCGCGATGGACTTTCCCTGCTCAGCGAAGCCAAAAGCCTCATCGGGGGCATGCCGGTCATCGTGCTCACGGGCATGGCCGGCCCCGAAGAGATCGAAAAGGCTCTCAAATTCGGGGCCTACAAGTGTGTCCGCAAGCCCTTCCAGATCGATGCCCTGCTTCAGGACATCTCGGCAGCACTCAAACCGGAGGATACGGTATGAAGATCGTCCCTCTGAATCCTGATGTTCCACCCACCCGTGTGGTTTCAGTGGCCAGCGGCAAAGGTGGCGTGGGCAAGACCAGCGTCACGGTCAATCTGGCTTTTGCCCTTGCGGACCTTGGCAACAAGGTCTGCATTCTGGATGCGGATCTGGGCCTGTCCAATGTCGACATTCTGCTCGGGGTTGAACCTCTCAAGACACTGGAAGACGTGCTCTTTGACGGCGTATCCATGGCCGAAGCCATCCTGCCCGTAGGCAAGGGGGTGGACCTCGTCTCCGGTGCATCAGGCGTCCCCCGCCTGGCCGAGTTGAGTCTTGTTGATCGGCGCAGACTCGTGGAACAGTTCCAGATGCTGGACACCTACGACTACCTGCTTGTGGACAACTCCCCGGGCATCACGCAACAGATTCTGTCCATCTGTCTTTCGTCCAAGGACATCATCGTTGTCGTCACTCCGGATGCCACTTCCATCACCGACGCCTATGCCCTGATCAAGGTCATGACGCAGAACGGACTGTGGTGGAGCCCGCAGATACTCATCAACCGCGCCAAGAACCCTCGTCACGCGCGCTTGATCTATGAGAAAATTCGCTCCACGGCAGGCAAGCGGCTTGGACTGAGTTGTGCCTACCTGGGCTGCATCCTTGAAGACCGCGCCATGTCCGCAGCAGGACTTGCCCAACGACCGCTCATGCAGGTGTCCCCCGGTTCTGCTGCAGCCCAGGATATCGCCTCTGTGGCCAAATCCCTGGATGACAAAGGCCTGGACCGCAAGGGACGAGACATCTCCCCCGTACGGTTCCTAGATGGCTCCATCATGCGTCTGAAGCAGCAGGACCGCAGCAGAAAATCCGTTACAGCCACGGCCAAACGCTTTGCCAGGCGCAATGCAACCCTCGATGCCACGGCATTGCTTGGCGGGCTGGATCATCTCTCCCTTTGCCTGGACCGGCTTGACCTGCCCCATTCCGAAGACGAACAACAACAGCTGTTGGCATCGATGCGGCGCGAACTGGGCAGCCTACGCGCACTGCTTGCACCAACCGGCGGTGCAACTCCAACCAAACCAGTGCGCCGCACGTCCCCCATACGACAGTTTGACGGGAACATCCCTGCACCAAGGACGACAGGCAATGGCAAGGCCTTACTGATCTGCCCTCCATCGCCCATGCGTGATGTGTTGACTGAAGTCCTCTCTGCATCAGGGCTGGTTCCCGTTGCAACCCATCCCCGCACGACTGACGAACCGGACTTCTCGGGTTACAGCCTCGGTCTGGTCTGTTGGGATGCCCCCAAGCACGAGCTTGAACACCTTGTCTCTCGCGCCGCTGGCACACCTGTCGTCCTGCTTCGCGGGTACAGACGAGCCCCCGAACAGGAGCCAAGCCTCGCCGATGCTCCCGTCACAGTGCTACACAAACCCTTCAAGGTCACCGATCTGACCGGAGCCATTCGCAAAGCAGCCGGGCTGAGTTGAAGCCACAACTTTAATGCAAAAAAGGCCGGAATGGATATCCATTCCGGCCTTTTGCTTTTGCTAATATCAAAACCTAGAACTTGTAGCCCAGGCTGACACCCACGATGTGGGTCTCGAGGTCATGAGCCTCACCAGAATACACGCCCTCGGCCGGACGATTATTGTATGCACGTTCATCACTGCTCAGGTAGATGTAGGACAGGTCCACAGTCCAATTATCCAGATTGAGGCCTACACCCGCGGAGTACAGCTGACGGTCATTGGCCGGAACCATATAATCGGCATGGTCATCGCAAATGGGCGACTGGTCGTAGATATAGCCGGCACGCAGGTCCAGCCAATCGTACAGTGCATACTCCACGCCCAATTGATAACGGAAGGTATTGCGCCAGGCCTTTTCCGTCACGGATTGGGTGGAAGCTGCAACCCCCGGAATCAACTGCCTGTCGTAGTTAATACGCAGTTCCTGATAGGATTCCCATCGTGTGTACAGAATATCGGCTTCCACGGTCAGCTTGTCCATAGGCTTGATCGCAACGGCCAGGGTCAGGCTATCAGGAAGAGTAATGACACCATGAGCTCCAGCCGTAGTGGTATAGGCGCCCAAAGGGTTCACGGCACCAATAGGGCTGAAGGTAGCATCACCGACGATCTTGTGCTCAACCTGAGTACGGTAGGTAAGCGCAGTAGTAACCCAATCCAGCGGCTTATAGGTTACAGCAAACACTCCACCAACATCCGTGCTGTCACCATCAAGCTTGGCATGGGTGTCCGACGTGGTGGTCGTCGGGTCCTTGACGTTGATGTTGTCCACCGTCTTACCCTGCTGGAAACGCATATACATGAACTCAGGGCCAGCAGAAAAGGACCACTGGTCGTTCAACCGATACGCCAGAACAGGAGTGAAAGAGACAGACTCAATGCTGGCGTCCATCATGTTGTAGCGACCAGCCCAGGTCTCCTCGAATTCCGTGCCCAGGCCAAAGCGGGAAAACACACCAGCACCAATCCAGAAATCTTCACTCAACTGGTGGGAGACATACGCATGCGGCGGTAACCAGACATTGGACTTGCCTGTGGAGTCATTGTAGGCCGCGTTGTCAAAATCAACAATGGCCTTAGGTGCGATGGCGCTGACGCCTGTCAAAAGGTGAGTCCCTTCCAGATCAGTCATACCCGACGGGTTGGTTGCCACCGTCGACGCATCCCTGGTGTTGGCATATGTAGCGCCACCCATGGCGTTGCTGCGTCCACTCCACTCATAAATTCCGAAGCCCGAGGCAATAGCGGTGCCTGCCATCAGCAGCACCGCAAGCATTGCCATCGCAAGAGTTTTCAAACCCCCATTCATCAGGACACCCCACTTGCAGTTCAGTTCGTTGATATGGCAACTATTGCCTTCTACAATATAATTGCGCTAGCAACCATTTGCCCCTGGTTCACCAACGCGTTCACAACTCTCCGGCCATTACCCCAAATCGAACTGCTTGACCAGCCTTTACACCCCTTGAATTCAAGAGAATTTCTGTTTTTATTCGCCAACATACCGCAAATATGAACAAAATTATTCAATTCTGAAGACTTCTAAACTTTTCAACAAGTTCAACACTGCACGTCAATAGCATTATGGTTCCAAATAAAAAGGGCCCTAATGTTTTCCAACTGAAAACAGTAGGGCCCTTTACCTTTTCAATCTTGTTCTACTTGTAGAACAAGCGGATGGTATTGGTCTTGATTTCGGTTTGCCCGGGGGGGCGAGCCTGGCCGGAGGTCACGACAACATTTTCTCCGGATGCAAATTCATTACTGGTTTTGACAAACTCCAGAGCACGTTCGGTATGGCTTTCGATGCGGGGATCAACGGCCCGCGGCTTGACCCCCCAGAAGAAGTTCAACCAACGGATAACACGTTGATCGGGGGTCAATGCAAAAATAGTCTGCCTTGGCCGACGGCTGGAAAGAAGCCGAGCTGTGGAACCACTAGTGGAATGAGCAATCAAAGCCTTGCTCTGAGCCTGTTCGGCCACGAGACAAGCTGAATAGGCCATGTATTTGACGAGATTGCGTTGTTTGCTGGGCTTGAAAGGCTCGCCTATCCGCTCGAGATAGTATTCCTCTGCGCTGGTGGCGATCCCCTGAATAAAGCGGCAGGTCTCCACCGGATGATTACCGATGGCTGTCTCCTCGGACAGCATCACACAATCCGCCCCGTCCATCACGGCGTTCGCCACATCAGCGGCTTCAGCGCGGGTAGGTACAGGGCTCTTGACCATGGAAAGCATCATTTGCGTCGCCACGATCACGGCCTTCTGCTGATGGCGACAAGCCCGAATGATTCGTTTCTGGATCACAGGCAGGGTCATCAGAGAACACTCGACTCCCAAGTCACCCCGGGCCACCATGATCGCATCCGCTGCCGCCACGATGGATTCGATATTGTCCACAGCACGCTTGCGTTCAAGCTTGGCAACCACAGGGACCCAATGGCCTTCCTTGCGGATCAGTTCCTTGGCTTCGTCCACATCATCACGCGTCTGCACAAAGGACAAGGCCAGTGCATCCACGCCAATAGCCAAGGCCTCGGACAAATCCTTGCGGTCCTTTTCCGTCAGTGCCGGCATGGGGTGAACCTTATCCGGGAAGGCAATCCCCTTGTTGGAAGTCAGAATCGAACCATTCTGCGCCTCCATCAAATACATTTTGTCCTGCTCCAATACACGTGTAATGGTGAATTGCAGCATGCCGTCCGACAGGAAGACCGGTTCGCCCACGGACAGGCCATCCAGTAATTCGGGGACTCCCAATTCAATAAACAACGCGTCTGCAGGGGCTCCGCCACGCATGTCCGGCAACCCCAGACAGACAACATCCCCCTTACTCACGTTGCACGGTGAGCCTATCACCTGCCCGATGCGAATCTTAGGACCGCACAGGTCCCCCATCGCAGTTAGCGGAAAACCCACCTCCTGCTCGATCTCGCGGATCGTCTGGACAATGGGACGAAAATATTCGGCATCGGCATGGGAAAAGTTGAGACGAAAGATCCGGACCCCATGGTCGACCATGGCGCGCATCACGTCTTTTTCCATGGATGCGGGACCCAACGTGGCAATGATCTTGGTACGCATGAGCTTTCTCCGTGTTCGTGTTCGTGATGCCTTATACCACAGAACAGGGACAAATACACTGATTTGACTAGAGCTCAAGTGATTCTCAGAGGCCCACGGCAAGGCAATTCCAGTCCACTCCGAAAGCGCCTTTAACTGCATTTTCCATTCAACTGATCACAAGAAACATGTGCCACTGATCCTCGCAAACAAAAAAGGCCGCGTTATGACGCGGCCTCACAATGAATATGCAGATTCCCGGTGGAATTCTCTAGATCACGCCCTGTGTGAACAGCTCTTCAAAATAGGCGACGGTCTTTACCAGCCCATCGTCAAGCCGCACTAAAGGTTCCCAATCGATGGTCTCACGCGCCAAAGTAATATCAGGCTTGCGCTGACGAGGATCATCCCCGGGTAAAGGCTTGAAGACCACCTCGGACTTGCTCCCCACCAGATCGATCACCTTCGTGGCCAATTCAAGGATGGTAAACTCATCCGGATTCCCCAGGTTCATGGGACCGGTAAACTCGTCGGCAGTGCCCATCAGGCGAATCATGCCATTGATCAGATCATCCACATAACAAAACGAGCGGGTCTGGGAACCATCGCCATACACGGTGATCGGCTCGCCTTTGAGCGCCTGGACAATGAAATTAGAGACCACACGCCCGTCGTTGGGATGCATGCGGGGGCCATAGGTATTGAAAATGCGGCAGACCTTGATGCGCAGCCTGTGCTGCCGGTTGTAATCAAAAAACAGAGTTTCTGCGCATCGCTTGCCTTCGTCATAACAGGCACGCTCACCAATGGGGTTGACCCGGCCCCAGTAATCCTCGGTTTGAGGATGAATCTCCGGATCACCATAGACCTCTGAAGTGCTGGCCTGAAGAATCTTGGCTTTGACCCGCTTGGCCAGCCCCAGCATGTTAATGGCCCCATGAATGGAAGTCTTGGTCGTTTGCACTGGGTCGTACTGATAGTGGATGGGGGAGGCAGGGCAAGCCAAATTATAAATTTCGTCAACCTCAACATACAGCGGGAAAGTGACGTCATGGCGCATCAACTCGAAATTCGGCTGCCCCATCAGGTGCGCGACATTCCCGCGTGCGCCGGTGAAGAAGTTGTCCGCACACAACACGTCGTTCCCCTCATCGAGCAACCTCTCGCACAGGAACGATCCCAGAAATCCTGAACCACCCGTGACCAGAACACGTTTTCTCAGATGCATTGATGCCCTCTTTGCTCAATCGCTTTGTTGCCGCCTACGCCGAAAAGCTGACAGCCCTGTGTTCTTGTTGCAAAGAGCGCGCCGTGAGGCAAGCCTAACCTCGTGGGTAGTCTGAATAATATATCCGCCACCTCTTGACAGCGTTGGCAACAAGAGATAATCGATCATCTCTTGTGACCGACGGTCACTTTTTGACGCCCGGTCGCAAAAACAACGCAACTGGCTAATATTATGAAGAAACAACAAGAAAAATCTCAACAGACACGTCTCGAATTGGAGGCTTCCGCCATCAGCTTGTTCGGTCAGAAAGGTTTCACCAAGACCTCCATCGCCGAAATCACAGCGGAGGCGGGGTATTCCAAGGGCTGCTTTTATCGCCATTGGGAAAGCAAAGGAGAGCTGTTCCTGAAGATCATTGAAGGCAAGCTCAAGTCCTACCGGGAGCAACGCGACAACCATTTCCCAATAACCCATGACCTGGACGAGGCCATGGGGATCATCTGGGATTTCCTGGAAACAATCATCGACGATCAGGACTGGTCCCGCATCTTTCTGGAATTCACCATGCACGCCACACGCAACGAAACATTGCGCCAGGCTCTGAACCAGGGAGCATACCGACTTTCCAACGAACTCTTTGCCGCATTGGTGGGAAATCATGTGAATAGCGGTTACCCGGCAGAAAAGATCGGAGCCCTAAACACCGCACTATTCGAAGGATTCCTGATCCACAGCGCATTGGGTACCGGAGTTCTGGATAAGACCGACGTCCGCCAAGCCGCACTGACCCTGGCGCGGGCCAACGGTTTGAAACCGCAAGGCTAGCAACTATCGGCACCCGCTGGGGCCGATGAACGATATCGAACACATCACACGGAGGAACCCATGAAGAAACTGCTACTGGCTGCCCTGACCCTGGCCGTCCTCAGCACTGCCCTTCCCGCACAGGCAGGGAACGTTAAGCTGACCTACTCGAACTTCTTTCCGCCGACCCACGTCCAATCCCAATTGGCCGAAGCCTGGTGCAAAGAAGTAGAGAAGCGCACGGGTGGAGCCGTCAGCATCGACTACTTCCCCGGCGGCACTCTGACCAAGGCCAAACAGTGCTACGACGGCGTTGTGGAAGGCCTGTCGGACATCGGTTTCTCCGTGTTGGCCTATTCTCGCGGCCGCTTCCCCGTCATGGCCGCCGTGGACCTGCCTCTGGGCTACCAAAGTGGTGTGGTTGCCACCAAAGTCGCCAATGGCGTGAATGAAAAGTTTCAACCCAAGGAATTTGACGATGTCCAGGTCATGTACTTCCATGCCCATGGACCGGGACTGCTGCATACCGCCAAGAAACCCGTCCGAAGCATTGAGGACATGAAGGGCCTCAAACTGCGCGCCACAGGCAACTCCGCCAAAGTCGTCTCGGCACTGGGTGGCACTCCGGTGGCCATGTCCATGCCTGACTCTTACCAGGCCATCCAGAAAGGCGTGGTCAACGGTGGCATGTACCCCGTGGAAACCAACAAAGGTTGGAAGATGGGCGAAGTCGTGGACTACATGACCGATTCGGGCGCCGTAGCCTACACCACCACCTTCTTCGTGGTCATGAACAAGGATCGCTGGGCAGAAATTCCGGCCGATGCTCAAAAGGCCATCTTGGAAATCAATGCCGAATGGTCGGGTAAACATGGTCAGGCCTGGGACGACAGCGACAAGGCAGGAATGGAATTCTTCAAGGCTCAAGGCGGCGAAGTCATCCCCTTGGCCGACGCCGAAACGGATCGCTGGAAAGCTGCTTGCGCCCCCATGCTGGAGGCTTACACCGCCGAGGCCACCAAGAAGGGGCTGGACGGAAAAGCCGTCCTGGATTACATCGTCGCAACCTTGAATTCGCTGCAATAGCGACTCAGGATTATTAACGAACAACACTCCGGGCAGGGGGGATGACTTCTTGGTCAACCTCCCTGCCTGTTTGAACAAACGCCTCGGACACACCCATGAAGACCTATCTCGCCCTGTTGGCCAAGCTCGAAGCGGTCATGAAAATCCTGGCTGCCTGCTGCCTGATGGGTATGGCATTCCTGACCGGGGCCGATGTCCTAGGCCGGGGCGGCTTCAACACCCCCATCTTCGGCTCCGAGGAAATCGTCACCATTTTGGCCACGCTGGCCGTAGGCCTCTCATTGCCCTACGCCCATTCGCAACGGGTGCACATCGGGGTCGAAATCGTCGTCCGGCGCTTCTCCCGTCGCACCCGGGACATCATCAAGCTGATCACGGACCTGGCTGCCCTGGCCCTGTTCGCCCTGGTTTGCTGGCGCATGGCCCTCTATGCAGGCACATTGAACCGGGCCGGAACCGTGTCCATGAATCTGGAGCTCCCAGAATACTATGTTGTCTATGCTCTGGGCTTCGGCTTTTTGGTCTTTGCTCTGGGCATTTTCGGAGATGTCATGCGCTTCTTTAGCAAGGACGGGGAATAGCCATGGACGCGACCCTTGTGGGCATCATCGGCATCGTCGTCATGATCGCCCTGTTCATGACCCGGATGCCCGTGGCCTACGTCATGACCCTCACCGGATTCATCGGTTTTTCCTTCCTCACGTCCTCCAAGGGCGGAATGAACCTGCTGTCCCGCAGCGTCTACGACGCATTTTCGTCCTACAGCCTGTCCACCATCCCGCTGTTCATCCTGATGGGACAGCTAGCCTTCAATAGCGGTATCAGCCGCAGACTCTACAGCACCGCCTACCATTTCTTCGGACATGTTCAGGGTGGATTAGCCATGGCCACGGTCAGCGCCTGCACGGCATTCGGCGCCGTTTGTGGCTCCAGCCCTGCTACCGCCGCCACCATGGCCACCGTAGGTATTCCCGAAATGAAACGCTACGGCTACGCAAACTCCCTGGCTGCAGGCAGTGTTGCCTCGGGTGGTGGACTGGGCATGATCATGCCTCCGTCCGTTGTACTCATCGTCTACGGCGTCCTGACCGAGCAATCCATCGGTGCCCTGTTTGTGGCAGGCATCCTGCCCGCACTGATGCTGACCGTGCTGTTCATCGCCGCCATCGCCATCCAGTGTCACCGCAACCCGGAGCTGGGACCCGCTGGCGAAAAATTCAGCACTGCAGCCAAGCTCAAATCCCTGCTCGGACTCATCGACACGCTCATTGTTTTCGGCCTGGTCATTGGTGGCATGTTCTTCGGCTGGTTCACCCCCACCGAAGCCGCATCCATCGGCGTACTGGGCGTATTGGCACTCTCGCTCATCAAGCGGCAGCTCAGCTGGAAGGCCTTTGTCAATTCGCTCTACGAAACCCTGCGTACTTCCAGCATGGTGCTGTTCCTGGTGGCCGGAGCCATCGTCTTCGGCAAGTTCCTGGCCGTGACCCGCATCCCCTTCAACGTGGCCTCGTGGGTCGCAGGCTTCGAACTGCCTGCGTTCCTGGTTATGGCCGTTATCGTCCTCATCTATTTTCTGGGTGGTTGCTTCATGGACGCCCTGGCCCTCATCATGCTGACCATCCCGGTCTTCTACCCGGTGGTCACCAATCTGGGCTATGATCCCATCTGGTTCGGCATCATTATCGTGCTGATCACGCAGATGGGCGTCATCACCCCTCCGGTGGGCATCAACGTCTATGTGGTCTATGGCACAGCGCAATCCATCATCCCCGGCATCACGCTGGAATCCATCTTCAAGGGCATCATTCCCTTCATGTGGGCCATTGTCGTGGGCATCGCCCTGCTGTTCCTGTTCCCGCAGGTCATTTTATGCCTGCCCAACCTCATGTACTAGCAAGTCTGCTCTCCACGCGTTGACACAAAGCGCCAATTCGCCCATTCTACAATGCGGTTAGAAACGCTTGCATTCATTCACGAACAGGAGAGAGGCCATGTCTACGTTGACCGCTTCCCCCCAGTGGAAGGCCCTGGAGGGGCATTACCTCGAGATCGAAAGCCTGCACATGCGGGAACTCTTCAGCAATGATCCCGAGAGATTCAGCACATTCTCCCTGCGCTTGGGAGACATCCTGTTCGACTACTCCAAGAACCGCATCACAGAAAAGACCATGAGTCTGCTGATGGACCTGGCCCGTTCCACAGGTGTGCCCGAACGTCTGCAGGCCATGTTTGCAGGCGAAAAAATCAACACCACCGAGGATCGGGCGGTGCTGCACGTGGCCCTGCGCAACCGCTCAAACACCCCCATGCTGGTAAACGAAAAAGATGTGATGCCCGGAGTCAACGCCGTGCTCCAGCAGATGCGAACCTTCACCAAGTCCGTACGCTCCGGCAAATGGACCGGCTATACCGGTCGCCCGGTGGCTGATGTGGTCAACATCGGCATTGGCGGTTCGGACCTCGGCCCGCACATGGTGACCACCGCGCTGGCACACTATGCCGACGGCCCCCGCGCACATTTCGTCTCCAATGTGGACGGCACGCACATGGCTGAAACCCTGAAGTTGCTGAACCCGGAAACAACCCTCTTCATCGTGGCTTCCAAGTCGTTCACCACTCAGGAAACCATGATGAACGCCGCCACTGCGCGCGCCTGGTTTCTGGAGGCCGCAGGCAACAAAAAACACGTGGCAAAACATTTCGTAGCCCTGTCTACCAATGGCCCGGCCGTGACCGACTTCGGTATCGACTCCGCCAACATGTTTGAATTCTGGGACTGGGTGGGAGGGCGCTACTCCCTGTGGTCAGCCATCGGCTTGCCCATCGCCCTGAGCATCGGCATGGACCGATTCGAGGAACTGCTCGCAGGCGCCCATGAGGTGGACAATCATTTCCGCACCACCCCGCTGGAAGAGAACATACCCGTGGTCATGGCCATGCTGGGCATCTGGTACAACAACTTCTTTTCCTGCGGCACCCACGCCATCCTGCCCTATGACCAGTACCTGTCACGCTTCCCGGCCTACTTCCAACAGGGCGACATGGAATCCAACGGCAAATCAGCGACACTGGACGGTCAGATCGTCAATTACGGCACAGGCCCCATCATCTGGGGGGAACCCGGGACAAACGGCCAGCACGCCTTCTATCAATTGATTCATCAGGGTACCAAACTGATCCCTAGCGACTTCCTGGCGCCGGTCCAGCCACTCAACCCTCTGGGAAAACATCACAATGTGCTGCTCTCCAACTTCCTGGCGCAGACCGAGGCCCTCATGCAGGGCAAGTCCCCCGAGGAGGCCGAAGCCGACATGCGCGCTGCGGGAATGACCGACCCCGAAATCGGCAAGCTCATGGCCCATCGCTCTTTCATGGGCAACCGCCCCAGCAACTCGATCCTTTACAAGCGCCTGACCCCGCACTCCCTCGGCGCCCTCATTGCCCTCTACGAGCACAAGATCTTCGTGCAAGGCACGGTCTGGAATATCAATTCCTATGACCAATGGGGAGTGGAACTGGGCAAGCAACTGGCCCAGGCTATCCAGCCGGAACTCACCAGTGACGCACCGTCTGAAAGCCATGACAGTTCCACCAACGGTCTGATCAACGCCATCAAAAAGATACGCAACGAGGGCTAGCTCCAGCCTTCGCCCCTTCATCCAAGGCTGGCAGTGCGAGCCCGGCACACCAGCTTGAGACTACAAGGCACTCAGAACGTACTTGGCAGCGGTAAAAAGCAGAATGACCGCAAGCATCCACTTGATGGCCCGTGCAGAGACATACTTTTGGCAGCAGGCCCCCAGGTACATCCCTGCCATGCCTCCCAGACCAAACAACAAACCAAGGGACCAGTCCGGTGCCACATGCATCCCCGGATACCAGGGCTGTATGAATTGATAGAAGGCGACTCCCGCCACCGAGGTCACAAACGTTCCCATGAGTGCGGCACCAGCTACAGTATAGACCGGAAGCCCCAGAATGGAGACAAAGAACGGGGCCACGATGGACCCTCCGCCGATGCCATAGACACCCCCCACAATACCCACCAAAAAGCACAGCAGCGAGACTCCCATGGTGGAGACATCAAAGGTTTCTTCATAGAAACGATAGACCAGCCTACTTCTGGTGAAACTCAAAACCTCGACCGGACGTATGCTTTCTCCCTCATTCTGTTTGGAGCGAAACCTGGCTGCCATGTTCTGGAAATGCTGCTCGGCAGCCTTGCGGCCATTCTTGCCGGGCCCAGCCATCAGATCACGGGTCATGCGCACCCCGATATAGGCAAGAACTACAGCGGCAAACAGCTTGAAACTATTGGGATCCGGCAACCATGCAACCCGGATGATGGCTCCCAGAAACACCCCAGGAAGGGTCCCAATGATCACGATCCAAGTCAAAGGCCAGACCATACGCCCCTCGCGCATATAGCGTAAGACTCCACTCGGTATGGCCACAATATTAAAAACCTGGTTGGTGGCACTCACAGATGGCGAGGTGTACCCCAGAAACGTCATTTGAAATGGCAGAAGCAAGAAGGCTCCCGAAACCCCACCCATGGACGTAAAGAATGAAACACAAAAGGCCACCAGAGGTGGAACCCAAACGGAAACGGTAATATCGGCTACGGGAAAATACATGGCAGCTCCTGACAAAAGAACGCTTGATATCTACTGACACGAATGATATATTTTTCGTGTCTGTAAATAACCATATATCGATCCTATAATTGATTGTCATTCTATTTTTCATGAATTTTTCTACTGGTGAATTCAACAGCAAGAGCATTTGGAGCATCCATGGCAGAATCACCACACACCGAGTCTCACCCCCGTCGCCCCCCCGTTGACATTGATCCATCCAGTAAGACACCGGATCAAAGCAGCGGAGCTTCCTGCCTGGACACGTTGGAACTGGAGCGTCTGGACCAAAGTTTCGGCCAATGGGCCGACCAGCCCAAGCGCCGTGACATCAAGGAATCAAGGCAGAGAATTTGGCTCATCTTCAGACTGATTCGCACCACGGGAGCCAAACTCGGTGAGATCACGGCACTGGAAACTGACGACTTGGATCTTGCTCGGGGGCGTATGAGATTGACGGGATTGGGACAGTCGCGTTGGATCCCTTTGCCAGCCAACCTCTGGCAGCAACTCGACGAAGTCCTGAATCTCAAAACCGGAGAACGCCCTTTTGACGTTGATCCGGCACATGTACGACGCAAATTCTACGAGCAGGCTCAAGCGTGCGGACTGCCCAAGGAAGCGGGCAATCCTTCAGCGATTCGCCGTTCCAGGGCCGTGGAACTCATGCGCGAGGGAGTGCCCATGCCCGTCGTACAACAGGCCATGGGACAAACAGCAACAAGCACTGCCGTTTCCCTGATGGACATACCGCAACAGGACCGCGAACATATTCTGCGCCAATTTCTGGATCGTGAAAATGGTCGAAAGACCAGTGCGCGCAATGAATTCTATGCCAAGGTACACAGCATAGGACGCGGAGACATCCAGGCCGCAATCAGCCTGCAGACCCTCGGCGGATTCAACATCCACTCCGTTATCACCATGGACAGCCTGGACAGACTCGACATCCGCGAAGGGGCATATCTCACGGCCCAAATCAAAGCCCCGAATGTACACTTGGCACTGGGTGAAGAGGAGCCGCAGCTCGGCATCTCCAACCTGCTGCTCGGCACGGTGGAAAAGATCACGCTTGGCAAGGTGGCGGCGGAGGCCATCCTGCGTCTGACCGATGGTTCATTGATCTGCTCCACTCTGACCCGCTCCAGCGCGCAACGACTCAACCTGACTCCCGGCGACAAGGCCTGGGCTTTGTTTCCTGCACACGCTGTGATCCTGAATGTAGAGAAATAACACCCTCAGGACCTCACAACCAACTGGCACTCAGCCTCCCTCAGCGTAACACCTCATGGTGTCACCCTCTCCGTTTGCATTCCAACCCCTCCCCGGAACCTCCCTACGGTTCAAGGCCTGCCACTAAAGCCCCTCCTCTCCAACAGATTGCAATGCTTCCCCTCGCGGCCTTGCCCGTGTCTAAGGGTTGACAGATCGGGTCTAGCCCTGCACAATGGTCCTACCATTTCAGCCAAGCCACTCCAGCAAAAAAACCGCCAGATTCATATCAGTCCAATATATTGGCAATAATTTGAGCAAAGGCGGCTCTGCGTTACTTAAAACCTCTCTTAATGGTAAGACCAAAGAAGCATGATCGACACTCAGACATTCACCCCCGCACAGACCGGCCGCGCCAGTGAAGACGTGGCCCTGCAACTGGAAGCCGCCATCCTCAGCGGCAAGGTCCTGCCCGGCGAAAGCCTGCCCAGCGAGCGCGAACTGCAGACCCTGTTCAAGACGGGCCGCGGCGTCATTCGCGAAGCTCTTAGAGTGCTTCGCCAGAAAGGCATGGTCGAAGTACGTAAGGGAGCCAAGGGCGGCACCTACGTTAAACACATCGACATGAGCAATGTCAGTGAATCCCTGGCCCTATTCCTCAGGCAAAACAAGATTGACCCCCAGCATGTGATTGCCTTTCGCGAGAGCATGGACCGCACTCTGGCAGCGCTGGCCATCATCAATGCATCCGAGGATGAGAAGCAGGCCTTGCTGGATGGCACCAGGGCACTGGGTGAACTTGCCCTTTCGCCGGACCTTGACCAGCACCTGTTGGGCGAAATGGACAGAGAACTCAACATCCAGTTCGCAAAGATGAGCGGCAACCCCGTCTTTGAATGGGTCATGGGGGCGCTGCAACTCGGATTCAGTTCCCAGGATTATGCCCTCTATGCGCACAAGAAATTTCGCGAGCAGACCGCTCGCAACTGGCAAAACACAGCCCAAGCCATCGTCGATGGAGATCTCTTGAAGTGCACAGCCCTGATCGGCAGGCACTATCTGCTCCTCCGCGAGTGCGTGGAAACCGCCCATCAACAACCATCCGATGTGACCGAACTGCTTGGTAATACAGGCCAGGACACATCTGCCTCGGCTTAGCTTCAGGAACAATCAGGAGAAAGAATGACGACCAATAAATATGATTACATCATCGTGGGCGGAGGCTCCGCTGGCAGTGTGCTGGCCAACCGCCTGAGCGCGAACCCCAAAACCAATGTTCTCGTTCTGGAAGCTGGCTTGCCAGACTTCAAAATGGATTTCCGTATCCACATGCCTGCCGCCCTGACCTACCCCCTCCAGAGCAAGACCTACAACTGGTGGTACGAGTCTGAGCCGGAACCCCACATGAAGGGACGGCGCATCTATCAGCCCCGAGGCAAGGTCCTTGGTGGCTCCAGCTGTATCAACGGCATGATCCATATCCGCGGTAACGCCATGGATTACGAGAAATGGGCCAGGTACAAAGGCCTTGAAGACTGGGACTACAGCCACTGCCTGCCCTACTTCCAACGTTTCGAATACAGTCTGTCCGGGTCCGACGGCTATCAGGGCGCGAACGGCCCCATGTACCTGACCAGCCCCGACTGCGAAAGCCCGCTGTTCGATGCCTTTTTCCAGGCAGCCCAACAGGCCGGACACCCCCTGACCTCCAACGTCAATGGCTATCAGCAGGAAGGGTTCGGCAAATTCGAGCGCACCACTTATCGCGGCCGCCGACACAACGCTGCCCGCGCCTACGTCCATCCAGTCAAGAACCGCAGGAACCTGACCGTAAAGTGCCGGGCCCAAGCCACGCGCATTCTGTTCGAGGGCACCACAGCCGTCGGTGTTGAGTTCAAACGCGGTAGAAAGCTGCACAAGGCCTATGCAGGTGAAATTATTTCCTGTGGCGGTGCCATCAACTCTCCGCAGCTGCTGCAGCTCTCCGGCGTAGGTAACGGCGACGAGTTGAATCACTTCGGCATCCGTTCCGTAGTGGATCTGCCGGGTGTGGGCGAAAATCTCCAGGATCATCTGGAGCTGTATGTCCAGTATTCCTGCAAAGAACCCGTCAGCATGTACCCGGCGCTAAAATGGTACAACCAACCCTGGATCGGTGCACAATGGCTGTTTGGGCGCAAAGGGGCCGCAGCCACCAACCATTTCGAAGCCGGTGGTTTCATCCGCGGCAACGACGAGGTCGAATACCCCAACCTCCAGTATCACTTCCTGCCCGTGGCCATCCGTTACGACGGATCATCGCCCCAGCAGGGACACGGCTACCAATGCCATGTCGGGCCCATGAATTCCGACGTGCGCGGTCATGTCAAACTCAAGTCCGCCGACCCGTTCGAGCATCCCTCCATCCTCTTCAACTACCTGTCTACCGAACGGGAGCGACGTGAATGGGTCGAGGCGATCCGCTGCACCAGAAACATCATGGAACAGCCTGCCTTTGATCGCTACCGAGGCGAAGAACTGGCTCCCGGCGCAGACGCACAGACCGATGAGCAAATTCTGGACTTTGTGGCCCGCGAGGGCGAGAGCGCCTACCACCCGAGTTGTACCTGCAAGATGGGCTACGACGACATGGCGGTGGTCGACGCCAAGCTCAAGGTGCATGGCACGCAGAACCTGCGAGTGGTCGACGCTTCGGTCTTCCCCGACGTGACCAACGGCAACATCTATGCTCCGGTGATGATGACCGCCGAAAAGGCTGCCGACATCATTCTGGGCAATACCCCCCTGGAAGCTTCACAGGCCGATTTCTACAAACATCAGCCTCAAGCCAAGGAAGACCAGTCATGAACCAGGGCCTATTCATCAACGGTCAATGGACCACAGGCCGCAGTACGGGCACTCGCGAGATCATCAACCCCTTCAACCGGGAAGTGATCGCCACCGTGGTCGAAGCCACGCGAAAAGACACGCAGGATGCCATTGCTGCTGCCCGCGCAGCCTTTGACTCCGGCCCCTGGCCCCGATTCGCAGCGTCCGAACGGGCTGCCCTGGTTCGCGCTCTTGGCGACGCCGTAGAGCAGCACCGTGAAGAACTGGCACATCTGGAGAGTCTGGACACGGGCAAGACCCTTGAGGAAAGCCGCTGGGACATGGACGATATCGCCGGCATCTTCCGCTACTACGCCGACATTGTTGAATCCGACATGGCCGACTCGGCAGTGCAAAGCCCCATCAAGGACAGCACGAGCACCATCGTGCGCGAGCCCGTGGGGGTCTGCGGTCAGATTTCGCCTTGGAACTACCCGCTATTGCAGGCTTCCTGGAAGATGGCTCCGGCCCTTGCTGCGGGATGCACCATTATCATGAAACCCAGCGAAATCACCCCGCTGACCACCATCCGCATCACGGAACTGGCACAGGAAGTCGGCTTCCCGCCAGGAGTGGTCAACCTTGTGCTGGGAGCAGGACATCCCGTGGGCGCGGAACTCGCTGAAAGCCTGGACGTCGATCTGATCTCATTTACCGGCGGCATCGAAACCGGACGCAAGATCATGCAGGCAGCCAGCGGTAATGCCAAGAAGATCGCTCTGGAGTTGGGCGGCAAAAACCCACACATCGTCTTTGCCGACGCAGATATCGAGACAGCCGTGGACTATGCCCTCAACGCCGTCTTCTTCCACGCCGGACAAATCTGCTCCGCCGGGGCGCGCCTGCTGCTTGAATCATCCATCCACGACGACTTTGTTTCGGCCCTACGCGCCAAAATGGAACGAATCGTCATTGGCAACGGAATGGTCGACGGGACACAGATGGGACCACTGATTTCCGAGCAACACAGAGACAAAGTAGAGCGCGCCATCAAGCTCGGTCAGGAGGAAGGAGCCACTGTGCTGACCGGTGGAAAACGCCCCGACGCCAAAGAACTTGAAAACGGCTTCTTCGTGACCCCCACCCTGTTCACGAACTGCACCAGCGAGATGCGCATCGTTCAGGAAGAAGTCTTCGGACCGGTCATTACCGTAGAACGATTCGAGACCGAGGAAGAAGCCATAATTCTGGCCAACGATACGACCTATGGCTTGTCCGCCGGGTTCTGGACGACCGATACGGCGCGTCAGCAACGCGTATCCCGCGCCCTGCGTTTCGGGACAGTATGGATCAATGACTTCAACGTCTACTTCGTGCAGGCCCCATGGGGCGGCTACAAACAGTCGGGCATTGGCCGGGAACTCGGACGGGCCGGACTGGAAGAATACCTGGAAACAAAACATGTCTTTCAAAACCTGACCCCAAAATCACTGAACTGGTTCGGTGGCTAGGTTAACAGCGCATCTGCCGTACAGGTGTGGCTGATTCGATAATCATAACAGAGGAGAAATGATGTATTGCTCAAGGAAAGCTCCCTTGACAGCCTTGATGGTTCTTTTACTGCTTCTGTCACTGACAGTAGCGGCTCACGCCCGCGACACCATTCGTTTTGCCAGCGTCAGCTGGACGGGCGTGACGGTAAAGACCGAGCTGGGGGTAAGCATCCTGAAAGCCCTTGGATACGACGCTGAAAACTACATGCTCTCAGTACCCGTTGCCTACAAATCCATAGCCACCGGCGAAGCCGACGTCTTTCTCGGCAACTGGATGCCCTCCATGACCGGCATCGCTCAGCCTTACTTTGATGACGGATCCGTGGTGAAATCCGTGGCAAACATGGATGGCGCCCAATACACATTGGCCGCTCCCAGCTATGTCATCAAAGGTGGTCTCAAGGACTTTTCCGATATCGCAAAGTATGCCGACAAGCTGGATCACAAGATCTACGGCATCGAGGAAGGCAACGACGGCAACGAGATCATTCAAGCCATGATCGACAAAGACATGTTCGGTCTAGGCTCATTCGAACTGATCCCCTCCAGCGAAGCCGGAATGCTGGGTCAGGTCAAGGACTGCATCCGCACTGGCAAATGGGCGATCTTCCTGGGCTGGACTCCGCACTACATGAACGAGATCATGGACATCGGCTACCTCACCGGCAGCACGGACGACACCTTTGGCGGCAACGACGGTCTGGCCACCGTCTACACCAACTATCGCAAAGGGTTCGACGCCGAACAGCCCAATGTCATGGCTTTCGTCAAGCAATTCAAATTCCCCCTGTCCATGATGAACCAGATCATGACCCGCATGTATGAAAACCCAGACCTGAAGCCCCTGGCCGCAGGTCTGGCCTGGGTCAAACAGAACCCGGATGCGTACCGCGGATGGCTCAAAGGAATCACGACCAAAGACGGCAAGCCCGCCCTGGTCGCGTATGAAGCCTGGTTGAAAAACAACTAACTCCGCTCTCTCCAAACCAACTCAAAAAGCCTCCGGGAAATCCTACCCGGAGACTTTTTGAATGCTCTACCTCGCTATTCCCTTCCAAAAAATATCTACTCATCCGGAATCAATCGCTTACCAAGCACCTTGACTGGCTCATCGCTGTAGCCCAAGTGCCGATAGAATTCGAGGACCTTGGTGTTCGTGTCGCGCACCATCAGTTCAACCTTGGGGCAACCGCGTTCCTTAAGCACCGTCTCGGCGTGATCCAACAAGGCGCGGGCAATACCGCAACCCTGTTGATCTGGCTGTACCGCCATGTAGAAAATCCAGCCCCGATGCCCGTCATAGCCCGCCATGCACGACCCCGCAACGAATCCCTCGGTTTCAGCTACGAGAAATAGTTCCGGCGAATCTTCCAGTTTACGCTGAATGTCCTTGGCCGGGTCATTCCAAGGGACGACCAACCCGCAATCCCGCCAAAGCCCGATCACCGGTTCCTGATCCCCTTCCTGAAAAATCCTGATCTTCGCCTTCATTACTCCTCCAATCCATGAACGTCACACCTCCGATGATGCGTCGAATTCATAGTTTTCTCAAGCCCCTGGGCTGTTCTGAACAACCGCTCCCTTCGCCATTTGACAGATCATCGATTATAAATCATAGTTCATCACTATTTTCAACACCCATCAATTCCCATAGCGGAGGGGACGGCATGAAAACCTTGCGAATGATCATTTTGTCACTGTCGATTCTGGCCTTGGCCGCCGTAGCCATGGCCTCGGAAACCATCAAGCTCGGCGCCGTGCTCTCCGTGACTGGTCCGGCTTCATTCCTGGGTGAGCCCGAGCGCAACACCATGGAAATGCTTGTCGAAGAGATCAACGCCAAGGGAGGGATTCTGGGCAAGCAGGTCGAGCTCATCATCTACGATGACGAGACCAACGTGAACAAATGCGTACTCGCCGTGGACAAGCTTCTGAAGAAGGACAAGGTCTGCGCTGTGCTCGGCCCCACCATATCCGGCAACACCCTTGCCATCATGGGCAAATTCCCCAAGGCCCAAATTCCGCTGATCTCCTGCGCTGCTGCTGAAAAGATCGTCAAGCCCGTCAATCCATGGGTCTTCAAGACACCTCAGTCCGATCGTCATGCCGTGACCAAAATCCTCAAGCACGTCACCGCCCAAGGATACAAGAAAATCGCCATCCTTTCCGTGTCCAACGGTTTTGGCCAGGCCGGACGTGCCGTCCTGCAGGAACTTGTCCCTGCGCAGGGTATGCAGCTGGTTGCCGACGAAGTCTACGGACCCAAAGATACCGACATGACTGCCCAGCTGACCAAGATCAAGAGTCTGGCCCCTGATGCTATCATCTGCTGGGGAACCAACCCCGGACCCGCCGTTGTTGCCATGAACCGCGTACAGTTGGGCATCACCACCCCGCTCTACATGAGCCATGGCGTGGCCTCCAAGAAATTCATCGAACTGGCTGGCGCGGCCTCCGAAGGCATCATGCTGCCTGCCGGACGTTTGATCGTGGCCGACCAGATCGCAGATGCAAATCCGCAAAAGCCCATGCTTACGGCCTACGCCAAGGACTATCAAACCAGGTTCAAGGCCCCGGTCTCCACCTTTGGCGGCCATGGCTATGACGCCCTGGTGCTGACGCTGAAGGCCATCGAGAATGGCGGCTCCGCCGAGCCCCAGGCCATCCGCGACAACCTGGAGAAGCTGAGCGGATTTGTGGGCACTGCCGGTATCTTCAACTTCTCAGCCAATGATCACAACGGCCTCAACGAGGACGCCTTTGAAATGGTTGCCATCAAGAACAGCAACTGGACCATCGTCCACTAACCAGCTTCAGCACGCCTCCCACCCCCCAGAGGCACACCATACTCGTCACCTCCGCGGCGAAGGCGGAAGGCGTTCCTGGCATCGGGCCAGGAACGCCTCCCCCCACTCTCTGGCCTTGAAACTACTGACATATCAGGAACCCTTGCTTGACAATAACCATCCTGATTTGACAAGAATGATTCATACTGCCGAACCGGGACAGTTTCCCGCCGGCAGTTTCCTGTCTTTAGAATACCGGCAACCATCAACCCACGAGGGCGACATGATCCGCTTCGCAGACCACGCAACCGCACCGCATCGCGGCCTTGCGCGTGTCTTCGCCCCTGCCGGTTCCTCCACCACCACGACGAGTGCCTACGGCACCTGGGACATTCTGCCCGCTCCTGTCCGCGGGCTCTCCGGGCGACTATCCCGGGGTTTCGCGGGCACGGGCGGCATCTTTAGTTTTATACACTAAGCCCAGTCGAACTCGATCCCGGGTGCACAACGCCCGACCTTTTCTTCTATCCATTTCCCCTAAGGAGGGACCCGCATGAAAGCCATGCGCGCTATGATTCTGTTGGCCCTGTGCCTGATGATCGCCACTGCGGCGGCTGCGTCCGAAACCATCAAGATCGGTGCAGTGCTGTCCGTCACCGGCCCGGCATCCTTTCTGGGTGAGCCCGAAAAGAACACCCTGCTGCTGCTCGAAGAACAGATCAATGCCAGCGGCGGTATTCTGGGCAAACAGATCGAATTGGTCATCTACGACGATGAGACCAATGTGAACAAATGCGTTCTCGCCGCCGACAAACTCATCAAGAAAGACCGTGTGGTTGCCGTGGTCGGCCCCACCGTTTCCGGCAATACTCTGGCCATCATGAACAAGTTCCCCCGGGCCAAGACCCCGCTGGTGTCCTGTGCCGCGGCTGAAAAAATCGTCAAGCCCGTCAACCCGTGGGTCTTCAAGACCCCCCAGACCGATCGCCATGCCGTGCAAAAAATCCTGACTCATGCTCAGGCTGCAGGGCTCAAGAACATCGCCATCCTGACCGTCTCCAACGGCTTTGGTCAGGCCGGTCGTGCTGTACTCAAGGAACTGGTTCCGGCAGGGGGCATGAACCTCATCGCCGATGAGGTGTACGGCCCCAAAGACACGGACATGACCGTCCAGCTGACCAAGATCAAGAGCCTGAATCCTGACGCCATCATCTGCTGGGGCACCAACCCCGGTCCCGCCGTTGTCGCCATGAACCGCGTGCAACTGGGTATCGCCACCCCGCTCTACATGAGCCACGGCGTTGCCTCCCGCAAGTTCATCGAGTTGGCTGGAGAAGCCGCCAACGGCCTGATGCTGCCTGCCGGACGCATGATCGCAGTGGACCAGATCCCCGCCGATCATCCCCAACAGCCCGTACTCGCGGCCTATGTGAAGGACTATGAAACCAAGTTCAACATCCCGGTTTCCACCTTCGGTGGCTATGCCTACGATGCCCTGATGCTGGTCAAGGCCGCCATTGAGAAGGCCGGCTCCGCAGACCCTTCGGCCATCCGCGACAGTCTTGAATCCATCACTGGTTACGTTGGTGCCACTGGTGAATACAACTTCTCCAAGACCGAGCACAATGGTCTGGACGAGAGTGCCTTCGTCATGGTCGCCATCGAGAACGGCGACTGGAAGGTGCAAAGGTAATCGGAACATGGATCTCGCATCGATACTGCAATACCTGGTGTCCGGCCTGACCGTGGGCAGTACCTACGGCCTGACGGCACTGGGTTTTACCATCATCTTCAATACCACGGGTGTCATCAACTTCGCTCAGGGCGAGTTCGTGATGCTCGGGGGCATGCTCAGCGTCTTCTTCATGAAGGCGCTGGGCCTGGCCCTGGTCCCGGCCATCGTACTGGCAGTGATGGTGTCCGTGGCAGTGGGAGCGGTCTTCGAGCGCTTCACAATCCGTCCGGTCAAGAACGCCAGTGTGATTCAGTTGATCATCATCACCATCGGCGTTTCCATTCTGATCCGGGGCCTTGCCATGCTGGCCTGGGGCAAGGACACCTTTGCCCTGCCACATTTTTCAGGCATGCAGCCCATCCACATCGGTGGCGCGGCCATGCTGCCCCAGACCATCTGGGTACTCGCCATCACTCTGGCCATGCTGGCCGGCCTGAAGCTGTTTTTCTCCAGCACCATCTATGGCAAGGGCATGCTGGCCTGCTCCTATGATGTCAAAGCGGCCTTTCTGGTTGGCATCGACGTCCGGCGCATGGTGCTCTTGTCCTTCATGATCTCGGCACTGGTTGGCGCCGTGGGCGGAGCCATCCTCGCACCACTGACGCTGACCAGCTACGATGTGGGCATCCTGCTTGGCTTGAAGGGCTTTGCCGCATGTATCACTGGCGGTCTGGGCAACCCCTTCGGCGCGGCTGCGGGCGGACTCATCCTTGGCGTGCTGGAATCCTTTGGAGCCGGGTTCATCTCCTCGGCCTACAAAGACGCCTTCACCTTCATCATCCTGCTGCTGCTCTTGTTCGTAAAGCCTTCGGGCCTGTTTGGCCAAGCCAGCTCGGACCGGGTGTAAGGCCATGACAACAGGCAAAAAAAACACCCTCGGCGTTGCCATGTTCGCCGCCCTGGCGGCAGCCCTGCCCTTTCTGCTGACCAACGACTATTACGTCAGCACCCTGATCCTGGCTTTTCTGAATGCCATCATCGTCATCGGGCTGAACCTGCTGCTGGGCTATGCAGGGCAGATTTCACTGGGCCACGGTGCCTTCTATGGCCTTGCTGCCTACACCACAGCCATTCTGACCACCACCTACGGCTGGCCCATGGAGGCCGGACTTGTGGCAGGTGTGTTACTGACTGTCGTCACCGCGTATCTGATCGGCATCCCCACGCTGAAGCTGTCGGGCCATTATCTGGCCATGGCAACCCTAGGCTTCGGGCTCATCGTCTACATCGTCTTCAATGAATCCATCGAGCTGACCGGTGGCCCCAGCGGATTCGTGGGAGTCCCCCGGTTGGAGCTGTTCGGATTCGCCTTTGAATCCGACCTGTCCTACTATTTTCTGGTGGCGGGGGTGCTGACGCTCATCGTTCTGCTGTCCCTGAATCTCATCGACTCGCGCATCGGACGCGCCATGCGCGCCATCCATACCAGCGAAAAAGCCGCCGAGGTCTCGGGCATCGACATTGCCGCCTACAAGCGTTTCATCTTCGTGCTCTCGGCGGGATACGCAGGCGTGGCGGGCGTGCTCTACGCACACTATCTGTCCTTCGTGGCCCCATCCTCCTTTGGCTTCCACTTCTCGGTCACACTCATCGTGATGGTGGTTCTGGGCGGCATGGCCAATGTCTGGGGCGCGGTGGCGGGCGCTATCTTTCTCTCCGTGCTGCCGGAATTTCTGCGGGCCTTCGAAGATATCGAAACCCTGCTCTACGGTGGCATTCTGGTCCTGGGCATGATGTACCTGCCCGATGGAATCGCGGGTGGCATCACCAGACTGTTCAAGGCGGCCATGGCCAGGAGGGTGCCCCATGAATAGCACCCCCCTGCTCGCCTGCGAAGCCGTCACCGTCCGCTTTGGCGGAGTCGTGGCCCTGGACGGCGTGAATTTCAATGCAAAAAAAGGCGCCGTGACCAGCATCATCGGCCCCAACGGCGCGGGCAAGACCACCCTGCTCAACGCCATCACCGGTATGGTCCAGGCCAATGAAGGCCATATCGGCTTTGCTGGAAACGAAATCACGGACCTGCCCACATACAAGCGCGGTCAGGCCGGCGTGGTGCGCACCTTCCAGAATCTGGAAGTATTCTCCAACATGTCGGTCATCGAGAACGTCATGACCGGTTGCCACCGTCATGTGAAATACTCGGTGCTGGATTGCCTGCTCAAGACCCCACGCTATCACCGCGAGGAGCGCCGCTGCACCGAACTGGCAATGAACAAGCTAGAATTCGTGGAACTGGCGGAACTGGCCCAGGCCCCGTCCGGTGACCTGGCCTTTGGTCAACAACGGGCCATGGAACTGGCGCGCGCCCTGGCCTCCGAGCCCGAATTGCTGCTGCTGGACGAGCCTGCCGCCGGACTGAACATGAAAGAGACCAAGGCCCTTGGAAAACTCATCGGCCGCATCCGCAGCGAGCTGGGAGTGACCGTGGTCCTGGTGGAACATGACATGGATTTGGTCATGGGCATCTCTGATGAGATCATGGTGCTCAACTACGGCAAGGACCTTGCTGTGGGTTCACCGCAGCAAGTGCAGAAAAACCCGGAGGTCATCAGGGCCTATCTGGGCGAGGATGACGAGACCTAGCCATGCTGAGACTCAGAAATATCGACGTATTCTACGGCAAGATCCATGCGGTCAAACGCGCATCCCTGCACGTGGACAAAGGCGAGATCGTGGCGCTCATCGGCGGCAACGGAGCGGGCAAGACCACGCTCTTGACCACCATCTCCGGGTTGAATCGTCCGACCGAAGGCACTATCGAATTCGACGGACAAGACATCACCCGCGCCCGAGCCAACACCATCGTCAAGCTGGGCGTCTCGCATGTGCCCGAAGGCAGGCTGGTCTTCAAACCCATGAAGGTCGAAGACAACCTCCTCCTCGGGGCTTTCAACCGCTTCTCCCTCAAGTCCCGCGCCAAGGTGGCCCGCGACATCCAGGCCATGTATGATATGTTCCCGGTACTGGGTGAGCGCCGCAATCAAGCCGCCGGGACCCTGTCCGGCGGCGAACAGCAGATGCTGGCCATTGGTCGTGCGCTCATGGCCCGGCCCCGGGTGCTGTTGCTGGACGAACCCAGCATGGGCCTGGCTCCGCAGATCACCCGCGAGATCTTTCGCCATATCCGGGAGTTGCGTGACCGGTTCGACCTGACCGTGCTGGTGGTGGAACAGAACGCCCGCATGGCTCTGCGCAGTGCAGACCGCGGCTATGTTCTGGAGACAGGACGCATTATCCTCCAGGGACCGAGTGAGGAATTACTGGAAAACAGGGATGTACAGCGCGCCTATCTGGGCCGCGACCTGGACGTGAATCAATAAATTACCGGGGTCGTACCCCGGACATCCCCAGGGTCATTGACCAGGGAAACGTTCGAATCAAGGAGCCTTGAATGTACTTCGACAAGAAGAACGAATGCATGAGCCGCGACGAGCTGACCCAGCTTCAGCTTGAGCGGCTACAGTCAACGCTGTACCGCCTGTCGCGCAATGTGCCGTTCTACCGCAAGAAGTTCGAGGACATGGACCTGGATGTGGACGATGTGCGCACCCTCGATGACGTGCGTCAACTGCCCTACACCAGCAAATCCGATCTGCGCGACAACTACCCTTACGACATGTTCGCTGTCCCCATGCGCGAAGTCGTGCGCCTGCATGCCTCATCCGGGACTACGGGCAAGGCAGTGGTGGTGGGCTACACCAAGAACGACGTCAAGCGCTGGGCGCAACTGGCCGCGCGCGTGCTCACCGCTGGCGGCGTCACCAAGGACGATGTGGTCCAGATCGCCTTTGGCTACGGTCTGTTCACCGGAGGCTTCGGCTTCCACTACGGGGCCGAATTGCTCGGAGCCTCCGTAGTCCCAAGCTCCTCTGGCAACACCGACCGCCAGATCCAGATCATTCAAGACTACAAAACCACAGCCCTGCTGTGCACTCCGGGCTATGCCCTGTACCTGGCCGAGGCCATGCGCAAACAGGACATCAACACCAACGCCCTGACTCTGAAACGGGGGCTCTTCGGCGGCGAAGCCTGGTCCGAGGCCATGCGGGGTCGCATTCAGGATGGCCTGAAGCTGACGGCCACGGACAACTACGGACTGTCCGAAATCATGGGCCCGGGCGTTGCTGGCGAATGCCTGGAGCGAGGTGGTCTACACATCAACGAGGACCATTTCCTGGCCGAGATCATCGACCCCGAGACCCTAGAGCCGGTCCCCGAGGGTGAAGTGGGCGAGTTGGTGCTGACCACCCTGACCAAGGAAGCCTTCCCCATGCTGCGCTTCCGCACTGGCGATCTGACACGGCTGATCCCCGGTCAATGCCCCTGTGGCAGGACGCACATGCGCATCGATCGCATCCAGGGCCGTACGGATGACATGTTCATCTTGAAGGGCATCAACGTGTACCCCAAACAGGTGGAAAACGTGCTGGCTCAGATCGAAGGCGTTGACCCCTGCTATCAGGTCATTCTGGAACGGGACGGCGTGCTGGACAAGGGCACGGTCATGGTGGAAGCCGCCACCGATGAATTTTTCGACGAGATCAAGAAGCACCAACAGATGTGCGCCACCATTCGCAAGCGCCTGGAATCCGTGTTGGGTGTAGGCTTCGACGTCCGTATCGTGGAACGCTCCAGCCTCTTTGACACGGATGCCTGCAAGACTCAGCGCGTCGTGGATAAACGCACGCTGTAACAACCATCTGCAATCGCACACAACAAAGGGCCGCTTCCACGAGGGAGGCGGCCATTTTCAATTCTTCTCTGGATCTCGAGGCGCCCAAAGCGACCCTCGAGACTTCCGAACCAAAGTCCTATTTCTCAACCTTATGCAGGTCCTCTGCCCGGTCACGGGCAAGGTCGGTGGTAGCAAAGTCCTCACTCTGAGGCAGGACAACGGTAAAGGCAGGTGTCGCGTCCAGGGTCAGGGTCAGGTTCTCGAAGGAACAATCCAGCATGTGCCCCCCTCCTGTGCGCTCAGCGTTGAGGAAGTGCAAATGGAACCCAGGCACCCCCACACCCTTGACGAACGCAGGCGACCAGAAGCCCACAATATCACCCGGAACATCGGCGAAATGGAACACCGGCTGGTTGGCAGCCACCACCTTGAGCGGAGGATAAGGCTTCTCCTGACGGGGCACACTGCGCGTCTTGACTTTGCTGAACCGGCCTGTGGCCCGGATGGCATAAAAAATATTGGGATTGGGCAGCAGGGATTCCAAAGCCGAAGTCAGTTCGCGCATGGAGGCTACGTTGCCCAGGGTCAATTCGAAATCGGCCTCAAAGGGGGTCACCGCCGCAAAGGGAGTACTCGCCTCGGGTTGTGCCACTCGCACCGAACCATCCGCCCGGACCTGGTAGACAATGCCGTCGATCACGGCCATTTCACCATCCAAAGCGTGAAACGTCCCCAAACCTGCATTGCCCTTGGCAGTCAATTGCGTCACAGGCATAGCCCCGTCATAGACCCCATCCAGCAAGGCATCGATGGTCGAAACCTGGAACAGAGTGTCCGTTCCTTGCTCGGCCTTCACTGCGGCGGCTGTGGTCAGCACGGCCAGGGCGTACAGGACGACACCCAGTATGATTTTTAACAACAGACGCGTTCGTTTCATGTGGTTACCCCTCCCAGGATGGACGTTCAATACCAACCCTGCGGGCAAATGGAAAGCCCGTGAAACAATCTCTGTTCGAAAAGGCTTCACATGAAATCAAAAGTCAATTGATTCATTATGTTGGAACCAAAAAGAAAGCCGCCTTCTCGGGGGGAGAGAAGGCGGCATCGGGGGGGAGCGAGACGGCCTTATAGGGGGGGAGCCGTCTCACCAGATCTGCAGGCTACGCAGGAGGTACGCCTACAGACCAAATATATTCGGCTACATGAGCCGGTATTCAACTTCCTTATTGAGCAGGGTCTGCCGAAGCATATCCGAAACGCCAATGTCATCGAAGCCTCGCAGCAGGGGGGCCAAATACAGCCATTGGCGAGCACGACATTCCGGGCAGTCTTCAGTGTCATGGACGGTCCAGCAAACAGTACACAGCCTCGCAGCTTCCAGGGCAACGCCTCCGCATTCGGCCTTCTCTGCCAGATTCTGAATATTAATTGCTGTACTCATTGTCTCGCCCTCCACTCTCTCTATAACAAGATGCGTACCACTTTCAAAAAATCGATATGATTAATTGAGAAGCCAAACAAAAACAGAGAACTGGGGGTTCATCAAAGGAAGGCAAACCGGTTTCACAGCGCACAGTGAAACATTCTTCTGTATACTCGAACAGGAATTGTCTAACTTTAAAAGACAAATAAGACGGAGATTGTCCAAGTTTAATAGACAATCGCGAAGGATATGCTCAATGCGAGCGCTTGATTCCGCGCTTTTGCAGAATTTGGTACAGTCGCGCCCGGGAAACATCGGCAATCTCACAAGACTCCCTAACATTGCCATGGGTAAAGGCCATGAGTCGTTCAAAATACTCGCTCTCGGCTTGTCCCACAATGCGTTCGCGGAAGGAACTCCACGGCTCGATAGCCCCGGACTGTGCGGGGCTCAACGGCTGCTGTCCGGCCTCGCTCGCAGCCATCGGCGAAGCCGGCCTCATCACGGGTGCAGTGCCGGGATGGGGCTTGCTGATGCCCTCCCGATTGACCAATGTCCGGGCGTAGCTGACCCGCACGTTCTCAGGAAGATGAGTCAGAAACAGGGTTTTATCGGCATGCGCCGCCGCCAATGAACGCTCAAGGCATTGGACCAACTCACGCACATTGCCCGGCCAGGGATAGGATGACAACGCATGCACGAATTCCGGAGAAAATCCCTTAAGCGGGAACCGCCCCTGAGTCGCCATGCGCGACATGTGCCGAGTGATTATTTCCTCGATATCCTCAACCCGTTCCCTGAGTGGAGGCAACTCAATGGAAAAAGACCGGATGCGATACAATAAATCTTTGCGAAAATCACCAAGCTCCACCATTTCATCGAGATGACGATTGGTGGCTGCCACCAGCCTGAAATCACTGCTCAATTCAGTTTTGCTCCCAACTGGCCGAAACATGCGCTCTTCCAATACACGCAAAAAAGCACGCTGCATGGCAAAGGGCAGTTCACCCACCTCATCCAGAAAGAGCGTTCCTCCGTCAGCCAACTTGACCAAGCCATCACGGGCTTTGTCTGCTCCGGTAAAAGCTCCTTTGACGTGTCCGAAAAGAATGGATTCCACAAGAGTCTCAGGCAGTGAGGCACAATCCACCACCACGAACGGCATGGACGAACGCGGACTGTTGGCGTGAATAGCCCGGGCGAATAATTCCTTGCCTGTACCGGTCTCGCCGGTGATCAGCACACTGGCACCGCTTTCACCAGCCATGGCGACGGTGTCCAACAACGCCCGGATCAACGGGCTTGAACCAGCAATCCCCTCACGGCGCACTGTCTTTTTCACGGCAGGGCGACGCCGCTCATCCCGAAACTTCAGGGCGCGCTCCAGGGGGCCAATCACCCCTTCGAGGTCCAGCGGCTTGGCCACAAAGTCCCAGGCTCCTTCACGCATGGCACGCTCAGCCACATGTGCCTCGCCAGCGCCGGTAATGATCACCACTTCCGGCGCACCAGGGGCGTCCTTGAGCTGGGGCAGAATATCCAACCCCATACCATCTGCCAGATACACATCCTGGAAGATTACATCGTACTTCCCGGACTGCGCCATGACCAAACCATCGCGGATGGATCGCGCCAGATCGCAGTGATGTCCGACGTCCTGAACTATATCCGCAATCATCTCACAGATCATTTGGTCGTCATCAATCACGAGAACATTCGCCATCGTCTATTCCCCCGCCTGCGGCAAACAAACCGTAAACATCGAACCACGCCCCGGCTCGCTTTCCAGGCCGATCCAGCCCCCATAACTCTGAACAATACCGTGCACCACAGCCAGCCCCATCCCTGTGCCTTCGCCCGAAGCCTTAGTGGTGAAGAACGGATCGAAAGCCCGGCGGCGAACATCCTCGGCCATGCCACCGCCCGTGTCGCGCACAACCATTTTCACACAAGCACAATCCTGCCAGCCAGGCTCGACGAGCCTGTCGAACATGGGCAAACAGACAACACCTTCCGGGTCCTCTCTGATCCCGCTCTCCAGTGTGACGCTCAGCGTGCCGTCTGTCTGAGCCATGGAATCCACTGCATTCTTAAGCAGATTCAAAGCAACTTGGTGCATTTGAGTGGAACTGGCCCTGACCAGGCATGGTGTACCAGGAGGGGAGAAATCCGTACGGATACCAGCAGGCAACGATGGCGACAGCATGTCCATGGCTTCAGTAACAATCGCGCCCAGGTCCACAAAATCCAGGTCACTCCCGGCTGGACGGCTGAAATCCAACATCAACTGCACCAGATCCTTGGCACGCCGCCCTGCCTTGTTGATACGATCCAGCATTTTGTGCAGAGAGTCCGATTCATCCACTTTGGACAGCCCCATTTCGGAATATCCAATAATCGCGGACAGAATATTGTTGAAATCATGGGCAATGCCGCTGGCAAGTGTACCCACTGCCTCCAGCTTCTGAGCCTGACGCAGGCGATGTTCGCTTACCCTCAGCTTCTCTTCCATATCGCTCTTGTACAGAGCGGTCTCCACGGTGATCCGCAAGTCTGTCTGGTCAAAAGGCTTGATCAGATAACCATATGGAGCCGTGGGCTTGACCCGCGCCAGAGTCTCATCGTCCGTATAGGCTGTGGAAAAAATGATGGGGATATGACTTTGACGCCGAATCTGCGCGGCCGCTTCGGTGCCATCAATATCGCCCGCGAGCATGATATCCATGAGCACAAGATCAGGCTGCTCACTGAGGGCACGTTCAATGGCTTCTTCACCGGTGGGAACAACACCAAGCACATCATACCCAAGGTCCTTGAGAGTCAACTCAATTTCCTTGCCAATAATGGCCTCGTCCTCTGCGACAAGAATTCTGCTATGATCCATATGATTATCTCTGAGCATCCCGGATAAGACCCTCGTCTAATTTAATTATACATAGCAAATTTTACTGGAATGTAAAAGATATCTCACCTCATCAGGTTCTGACACCAGCGCCTGGCTATACCCCCGAACCTCTTGAGCAAGTCACCCCGAAGCTGTATGACAGGACTGTTCGCTCCACTGGGGAGCGACTGACACGAAAACTCGGCGAGGAATACGATGGAAAACGGGACCACCACCTACGAAGGCTGGATTTACGGAATCGGCGAATGGCAATACAGCAAGATCAGCAAGCTTCTCAAAAGCGCATTTCCCGATGTATCATACGAGTACCTTGACGATAACACTGGCACAGTCTGGATTTCCGGTCCTTCGCCCATGTTCGAAGAGGATGAAGACAACTTATTGGCCACCTTTGATCTTGTGGCTGATCAGATCATCGAGTCCGGCAAGGGTGTTCTTTTGTCCAAAAAATGGGACAATCACGGCAGTGTCGAATTGAAATCCTATGAATTCGGCTCCAAGACATGGACCCAAAAGGATTTTCAGCTGGGCGCCTGATTCTAAGAACATAAGCCATATGACCCGCCCAGCAATCAGCAGCCGAGGGAGGTTCCTCATGACGGCTCTTCAACGCACGATGGCCACGTCAGTTCTGCTTTTCCTGATTTTGGCACCGCTGACAGCGCTGGCCCAGCCCATAGCAGTGACCCTGTATCCCAACTCGGGAGTGGTCACCGAACTCGCAACAGTCCAGCTGACTGCCGAGGCGGGCCTGAACAAGGCCACGTTGACTTTGCCCGCAGCAACAGACCCGGCAAGCCTGCGCATCTCCCCGGAGGGGAGCTCCGGCCTCACCCCGACGGATGTCTCTGTCCTCAGTGTCGAGCGCCGAGATGAAGGCCGTATCAAGATGGTTCACGGGCAATTAAGCCAGGCCAAAGCCAAACGTCAGGAGCTGGTAGACAAACGTTCCGCTCACGAAGGGGCTGCGGCCTACTGGCGATCCATCTCTGGCAAGGAAGGCCCCAAGGCCTCGGATGCGGCGGGCATGGCAGCAGCCGTCCGCCAAGGGCTTGTGGTCGAGCTCGCAGCGGCTTCGGCCCTGTCGCGCGAGATCAAAAGCCAAGCCAAAACCATCAAGGAACTGGAAGAGGAGCTGAAACGTCTGACCGGCGGCAGTGTTCGTATCCTGGTGGCGACCGTCACCCTGACAGGCAAGGCAGCAAAACAGGCCAAGCTTCGATGGTCATACCGCCTGAATACTGCGGGCTGGACCCCTCGTTACACCTTGAATGCCAAGCCGGATACCGGCGTGGTCGATTTCACCTGGGATGCTGAACTCTGGCAGAACTCCGGTACCACCTGGAACGATGTCGCCGTGACCCTGGCAACAGCGGAATTCAGGGGCGGACATGCCCCTGGGGCTCTGCCTCCCTGGCAGATTCGTCCCGATGCCCCCATGCTGCGCAAAACCAAGGAAATGTTCAGCGACAATGCCATGGAAGAGCCCCTGGCCCTCATGGCTGCCGGAGCGCCAGCCAGCGCCCCGGTCCGTAGCGAGGGACGCATCTTCGATTCCTACGACGCTGGGCGTACCAGTCTCGACTCGGGAAGCCGAAAACGCATCCTCATGGAGCAGACGTCCTGGAAAGCGAAGTTTGACTATCTCGTCCGACCTGCTGTGGGCCCAGGCGCCTACACCCATGCTGCGTTCACATTCGATTCCGCCCCCAAATATCCGAACGGCCCGGCGACCTACCTCCTGGATTCCGCCATGGTTCGCAAGGCATCCTTTGCATTATATACCAAGCAGTCTGAACTGTTCTTCGGAACCGATCCCCAGCTGGAAGTCCGTCGCATCCCTCTGGCACGCCAATCGGGTGAGGCCGGATTCCTGAGCTCCAAGAAATCACACTCCTGGGACTGGCGGGTATCCATCAACAACACCAAATCCATTCCCGTATCTATGCGCATTGAAGAACGCATCCCCCAGATCGGTGACGAACGTATCGAACTTGAAAAACGCCTGCCTGATGCCGATGAAGAGGCAGGAGGATTGGCCATCTGGTCTCTCAAACTCAACCCCGGACAAAAGACTGATTTGGAATACGGCTATAGCATCACCTATCCCAAAGACATGATTCTGGATCTCGGCGGTCGCTGAGTCCATGGCCGTCTCACCTTCGATCTTTCTGGGATCGAAGGTGAGACGGCCAGAATCATACCTATCTAGTTGGTAAATCTCTACTTTTTCTGGAATTTGTCCAACTTTTATTGACATATCCTCCACTTCCGGTGGATATTCCATCCTTAAATTTCAACATATCCATTCAACTAACTAATTTTACTAGTTTTTCCACTTGAATGAACTTGGAACACATCTTGTAGTATATTACACGCTGTATACTCAATCCGTACAGCACAGACAGGTCGTACCCCAAAAATTCCCACCCGAGCCGATCTCTGTACACGTGTACCGGCCTCACACAGGGACGACCAACTGCAGTTGCACAACAACACTACAAGGAGGGGTCAACAAATGTTCAAGAACATGAAACTCGGCCTGAAACTGGCTCTGGGATTCATCGTGGTCCTCGCGCTAACCGCCCTCGTCGCAGGGGTGGGTCTAAACGGCATGAATTCTGTGCAAGACCGTGTGGACAAGGCGGACGGAGTCAACCTCATTGTCAAGGACATCCAACAGGCTCGACTTCAGGAAAAGAATTTCATACTCCGCAAGGACCAGCTTTCCCTTGATGAACACGCCAAATCCATCAAAGAGCTCCTCTCCAATGCCTCCGATCTGAAGTCCAAATTCAACGCCCAAAACAACAAGGAACAGATCGATCAGATCACTGAGGCAGTTCAAGGCTACCAGCAGGCCTTCAACAGCTATGTCACTCTGGAAAACCAGCGTGCGGAGTTGCTTGCATCTATGGGTTCTTCCGCCATACGTGCACTGAATGAAATCGAATCTATTCGGGCCGAGCAAAAGCAACAGTTGGCACAAATCCGGGCCCGCGCCAACGCGTCCAGAATTATTGTCGATGACAAGCTCGGCAAGGCCGACAATGCCAACCGGATGATCAAGCTCTTTCTGAACGCACGCATCAAGGCCCTGTATTTCATGAGCAGCGCTGATGAAACAGCCTTCAAAGCGACCCTCGACTACATCAACCAGGCTCTGGATTTGGCCAGTGGTGAACGCAGCAAATACAAAAACGCTGAAAACATAGCCCAGATTGATCGAGTCCTGTTCGAACTTCGCGGTTACTCCAAAGCCATTAATGATTATCATACGGCGCTGTCCGCACAGGCCCAGGCCAATGACAAAATGATTGATTCCGCACGGCAGGCTCAAGCCATTTGCGCGGCTGCACACAAGGATCAGACCGCAAAAATGGAAGCCGAAATCCAACAGAGCAACATGATGATCCTCATCGGAGCAGCCGTGGCTCTTATCATCGGCATTCTTGCCGCCTGGATCATTACCCGCGCGATTACCGGCCCCGTACGTCAAGGCGTGGCCTTTGCGCAGGCCATCGCAGCAGGCGATCTGACAGCCACTGTTGACGTTGACCAAAGAGACGAAATCGGACAACTGGCCGCCGCTCTGAAACAAATGGTTGCCAAGCTGGCCGATGTGGTCGGCGATGTACAATCTGCAGGCGAAAACGTGGCCACAGGTTCCGAGGAACTGTCCGCATCTTCGGAAAGCCTGTCTCAAGGAGCGACCGAACAGGCGGCCAGCGTCGAAGAAATCTCCTCCTCCATGGAGGAAATGGCCTCCAACATCCGTCAGAATGCCGAAAACGCCCAGACAACGGAACGTATCGCCACTCAGTCAGCCTCTGATGCCGAGTCCGGTGGGAAGGCGGTAACCGATACTGTTCTGGCCATGAAGCAGATTGCGGACAAGATCAACATCATCGAGGAAATTGCTCGGCAGACCAACCTCCTGGCTCTGAATGCCGCCATTGAAGCCGCCCGGGCTGGTGAGCATGGCAAGGGATTTGCTGTTGTTGCCGCCGAAGTCCGTAAATTGGCCGAACGCAGCGGCTCTGCTGCTGCAGAGATCAGCGAACTGTCCACGGGCAGCGTCGAGATCGCAGAAAAAGCAGGTGAAATGCTCACCAAGATGGTCCCAGATATCCGCAAGACCGCAGAACTGGTCCAGGAAATTGCCGCGGCCAGCAACGAGCAGAACTCCGGCGCCGATCAGATCAACAAGGCCATCCAGCAACTTGACCAGGTTGTTCAGCAAAATGCCTCGGCGGCAGAGGAAATGGCCTCCACGTCCGAAGAACTCTCCAGTCAGGCCACCCAGTTGCAGGGCACCATCGGCTTCTTCAGATTGGATGGCAGAGCCACACAGAATCAAGGTCCCAGCCGGTTGCTAACGGCCCAGGCCGCTCCTCCCAGAAAGCTGACGCCTCAGCCTGCGGAACGTAACGAATCGGTCAAACCGAGACAGTCATCTCATGGCGGTTTGGCTCTTGATATGAGTTCGGATGAAGGAGATGATGAATTCGAACGCTTCTAGGCTGACAGAAATCCTCACATCGGATACGATATGTGATGTCCACCTTTCCGGACAGGGGACTGTCAAGCTGGAAAGCAAGCAACCGAACAGAGATGGAGTGAAGGCATGAGCAATCCACAAACCGATGAGACCAACCAGTACCTGACGTTCAGCCTGGATAAGGAAATCTTCGCATTGGATATCACGCAGGTCCGCGAAGTACTGGAAGTGGCCTCGGTCACCCGCATTCCGCGCACCCCCCCCTTCATGCGTGGGGTCATCAACCTGAGAGGACACGCCGTACCCGTGGTGGATATGCGGTGCAAATTCGGAATGCCCTCCATGGACGATACGGTAGACACCTGCATCGTCATTACCGAGGTCGATCTGGGCGGTGAATCCGCTGTCCTTGGAGCGCTGGTGGACTCGGTACGAGAGGTCTTCGAAATGATGCCCGAGAGCATTGAACCTGCACCGCGCATGGGCACATCGATCCGCACGGACTTCATTCGCGGCATGGGCAAACAGAACGACCAGTTCGTGATCATCCTGGATATCAACCGCATCTTCTCCAGCGAGGAACTCGCGGTGCTGGCGACTGCAGAAGATCTGGATAGCCAGACAGAAGCAACAGCCGAGGCGATCTAAATCAGCTTGCCTGAATCATCAAAAAAGAAGGGCGGCCTATGGGCCGCCCTTCTTCATAATCACGTCTTCAACCATTAGCACTCATAATCCGTGGCGCGCCGCTCGGTCACCACCATCTTGATGAAGGCCACACACTTCTGGTGCTCGGGATGGGCCTGATAGGCGTCCATCTCCTCAAGGTTGTTAAATTCGCTGTACAGACAGACGTCGGAACAGGTCTCGGATTCGACCACATTGATTCCAACTTCCAGCTTCAGCACACCAGCCACCTTGGCCGGTAGCGCCTCTAGCATCTCTTTCATCTTCTTTGCATTTTCAGCCTTGGTCGCCCCTTCGGCCTCGTCCTTTAAGCGCCACATGACGATATGCTTGAGCATCTGTCCATCTCCTGTCGTTTCAGATTCAGTCCGATTTGCATTGAGCTCCGCCGTCCTGGGAGCAACGTTCACGGGCCTTTTCTGCCAAGCGTGCCTTGCGGCGCTCTTTGGCTTCGCGCCAGCGACGCTCCTCATCCTCATTTTCCAGAATCAACGGAGCAACAGAAGTGGGCCGTCCGTGTTCGTCCAGCGCCACAAAAGTCAAATACGCGGAGTTGGTATAGCGGACTTCGCCGGTAAGCAGATTCTCAGCCTCGACCCGCACGCCAATCTCCATGGACGTCGTGCCGACATAATTCATACAGGCCTTGAAGGTCACCAATTCGCCCACATAAACAGGGGCCAGAAAATCCATCCTGTCGATGGAGGCGGTGACCACATTCCCCCGGGCGTGGCGCATGCCCACGGTTCCGGCTGCGGTATCAATGTACTTGAGAATCACACCGCCGTGCACATTGCCTGCAGGGTTGGCGTCCTGAGGGAGCACCCGTTGCGAGAGGGTAATGCACGATTCCTTGCTGGTCTTGCCTTTCATGGCTGCTCCTTCTGAGAAGTCAGTTGGCTCGCCACCTTTGCGCATATAAATATTTGAGCTGCAATACTCGTGGAAAAACTATCTTCGACCGTACAACACGGATCGACTGACCGAATCGGCTCTCATGGTTCCGGTCAGGATCATGGCCTGCTCAAGCTCCCGCTTCAGCTGCCTGACCTGCTCTTCCACTCCACTGCGGCCGCCACCCATGGCGGCAATGGCGAACGGTCTGCCAATCATAACGGCATCCGCCCCCAGTGCAAGCATCTTCAAAACATCACCCCCACTGCGCACTCCACCGTCGGCCAGAATGGTGGCCTGACCTTTAACGGCCTCGGCAATCCAGGGCAGTACTTCGGCCACACCGGGTGTATAATCCAGGACCCGCCCCCCGTGGTTGGAGACCACGATGGCGTCCGCTCCTGCTTCCACGGCAATCCTTGCCTCGTCAGGGGTCATGATACCCTTGACCACGAATTTGAGAGGCGTGTGGCGTATGATTCGGGCCAGTTTGGCCGGTGATTTGGGTGAAACGGAACGGCCCATCTGCTTGAGTGCAAGCAGCCCCGCGGCGTCCACGTCCATGCCTATGGCAGTGACGCCCAGTGTTTCGGCCTTTTCGATCTTGCGAAAGAGTTCGAGTTCTTCCCATGGCTTGATAAACGGAATGCCCTTGCCGCCAGCCTTGCGTATTGCCTCGAAGCCGGCTTCATGGATAAAATCAGGGCCGCCATCGCCAGTGCAGCCAATGATGCCGCCGCTCACCGCGCCACCAATGACAGCACCCACAAAGCTTTCCTCGGACACCCTGCCCCCCATATTGGAGGACACACCGCCGATGGGCGCTGCCAGTACAGGAAAGGATAATTCCATACCCAATACATTCACACGGGTTTCCGGCTCGGTCACATCGTGCAGCACGCGCATATTCAAACGGCAGTCGTCCAGAGCCTGGATATTAGCCGCAAACGAACTGCCCGTCCCCAAGCCACCCATGCCAGGCACATCACCCGCACAGGCACCGCCGTCACAAGTGGGACAGACATGGCAGAATCCCTGAAGCGATTCTCTGGCTTTCTGAAAGGTGTTGTCGGTCATGATTTCGCCCTGGTCACCAAGATGATTCGGCGCCCGGCCTATCCGCCGCACCCAGATGGTGGGGTACCTTGGGGTGTATGGATGCGACGGATGGTCGGACCGAATGAGAGGTGGGTGTGTGTATGAGTGGACGGGGGCGCATGCGCCCCCGCCTGATCATTATTTTTTCTGGTCGGCCAAAGCCTCGGCGATATGCCGCACGCGGAATCCGTCTTTACGGACTTCGGCTCCACCGCGCAGCTGCATCACGCAACCGGGGCAATCGGTGACAAGCTGCTGTGCACCGGTGGCGGCAGCGTTGTTGAGCTTCTTGTTGAGCAGCTCCTTGGATTCTTCGGGGAACTTCATGGAGAAGGTCCCACCGAATCCGCAACAGACGTCTTCCTCGGCGGACGGGATATAATCCAATCCGGATTCAACCATCAGCTGACGAGGAGCCTCGGTCACTTCCAGCCCGCGGCACAGATGACACGGTGCATGGTACGTGGTCTTGGTGTTGACATTGACGTCCTTGAAGTCATCCCTGCGAACTCCCAGCACGTCGTAGACAAACGAACTGAAGTCGATAACCTTATCAGCAAAGCGACGAGCGGCATCGGCCATGCGCGGATCATCACCCAGGATTTTGGGGTAGGCATGTTTCAGATGCGAGGCACACGAGGCGCACAGGGTGACGATGTAGTCGAACTTGCCTGGGTCAATGGCCTTGACGTTCTGCTCGGCCACATCACGGGCAGCGACGGACTCACCCATCATGGTCAGGGGGAGACCGCAGCAGGACTGGCCCATGGGGAAGTCCATGTCAGCCCCATGTCCGGACATGACCTTCACGCCGGCCTTCATCTGCTCGGGGTACACGAAATCCTGCACACAGCCCGAGAACAGAGCCACACGATATTTGGCATTTTCCACAATCGGCTTGATCTTTTCCCAGTCATCGCGGAAGGCCCGATCAGCCACTGCGGGTAGAGCGCGGAAATCCTGCTCCTTGCCGAAGATCATGGGCAGATGGCGGATGTATCCGGTATTGCCTTTCTTGATGGGCTTCTGGCCCCATTTGGCGGTCTTGAGCAGCGTATGGAAAAGCTTGCGGTTCTTCATGACCTTGCCAAGCAGGACGCTGGGCAGAGCATGGCCGTCCTCATCCTGAATGCGGGCGTGCACTTCCTTGATCAGTCGCGGCAGATCGATGCCAGCAGCACAAACGCTCTTGCAGGCGCCACAGTTAATGCAGTTCTGGACCAGGTTCTTGGCCTTGTCACGGCCATGGAAGAAGTAGGTCAGCAGCAGGCCAATGGCACCAATGTAGATATGGCCCATCTTGTGTCCACCCACCAGGCGGTAGACCGGACAGACATTGGCACAGGCACCACAGCGCACGCAGCGCAGAATCTGACGGAAGTCCTTGTCCTCGGCCATGGCCGAACGGCCATTGTCCAGGAAGATGATATGAGAGACCTTCTTGCCGTCGGGACCAGGAGCACACTCGTTGGCGCCGGTAATCCAGGTCACGTACGAGGTAATGGCCTGTCCAGTGGCGTTACGCGGCAGGGCCTTGATAATGCGCAAGGCGTCATGCAGCGTGGGGGTCAGCTTGTCCAGACCGCACAGAGTAACGTGGACACGCGGCAAGGTGGAGACCAGACGGGCGTTGCCCTCGTTGGTGATCAGACCAATGCCGCCGGTTTCGCATACGGCAAAGTTGGCACCAGTAATGCCCATGTCGGCCTGGATGTATTCGCTACGCAGTTCGCGGCGAGCCACCTTGACCAGCTTCTCGATGTCCACTTCCTGCTTCTTGCCAGTGACATCGGTAAACAGGTCCGCCACCTGATAGCGCGACAGGTGAATGGCGGGCATGACCATGTGCGAGGGGCCTTCGTGTCTGAGCTGAATGATCCATTCACCCAGGTCTGTCTCGACCACATCGAAATTCTCGGCTTCCAGATGATGATTGAGCAGAGTCTCCTCTGCGGTCATGGACTTGGACTTGACGATCTTCTTGCAGTTCTCTTCGCGGGCGATCTGAGCGATCATCTCGTTGGCCTCGGCAGCGGTCTTGGCCAGATGGACCTTGACCCCGGCCTTTTCCGCATTGGCCTTGAACTCTGCATACAGCTCGGGCAAGCGGCTGATTCCAGCGTCCTTGGCGTCGGCAATCTTGGCGATCAGATCTCGCTCATCCATGTCGGCAAAGGCATTGGCACGGTTGGTGCGGTAGGCAATGGCAAAAGCGTCCATTGCCTCGCGCAGAAACTCGTCATTCAGGGCTTCCTTGCAATCCTCACGGTAGCCTTGGAGATTTTTAGTATCTTGCATGATTATTTGTCCTCCCAGAGCAGGATGTGCAGTTCCAGCGGACCGTGAACACCCAGGGCCAGAACACGTTCGATATCGGCGGTACGGGAAGCGCCGGTAATAAAGGCCAAATAATTGGGGATGTTCTTCATGAATTCGAGCACTTCGGCCTCGGCATCATAGGAAGTCGCGCGCAACTTGGATTTGGGAAGCACGGCCACATGCGTTTCGGCGACCATGGTGGCAAGACGGACATCTTCGCTTGCGGAATTCAGGACCAGAGTGCCTGTCTCGGCGATGCCCAGGTCACAGATAGTGAACCCGATGTCGATGCCAGCCAGATACTTGCGCAGGCCGCTGTCGATAAGTTCAAAGCCCTTGCCTTCGGCCAGCTTTGCCAGAGCGCTGTACTGTTGCTTCTTCATGCCAGGAGCAGCAATGATCTTGCTGGTCTTCTCTTCGCAGAGCTTCTCGGACCCTTCGGAAAGATTCAACTCACAGCCGGAAACCAGCAGTTGGCACATCTCTTTCTTATCGCACAAATCAACGGTGTACTCGTAGGCCTCTTTCAAGGTTTTCACCTCGGAGACGACCGCAGAAACGAGTCCCGCCTTGGTAGTGAAAGTCTCCACCACGTTCTTTGTCGCTGTCATTTCTTACTCCCTGGTAATTGATCCCCTCCGGCCCAGTCCCCAGGGCCGGAGAGGTCTATTTCTCACTTCTATTTAACGAATTTGACTGTCTCGCGTGCGATCTCAAGCTCTTCATTGGTGCGAACTACAAGCACGTCCACCTTGCTCTCAGGAGTACTGATGCGTGCCCATTCCCCGGCGCGCTTGGCATTGGCGGCCTCGTCCAGAATCACACCCATGGGCTCCATGCCCTTCAGGACACCCAGACGCACGATGTCGTCGTTCTCGCCAATGCCTGCGGTAAAGACGATGGCATCCACCCGACCCAGCTCGGCCCAGTAGGCACCAATATACTGACGCACCCGGTGGCAAACCATATCCAGGGCCAGCTTGGCACGCTCGTCGCCCTTTTCGATGGCGGAATGAATGTCACGCATGTCGCTCATGCCACAGATGCCCACCAGTCCGGAGCGCTTGGTCAGCATTTCCTCGACTTCCTGAATGCTCAGGCCCTTTTTCTCGGCGATGAACTTCAGCACAGCGGGATCGACGTTGCCCGAGCGGGTGCCCATGATCACACCGGCCAGAGGAGTCATGCCCATGGAGGTGTCGATGCACTTGCCGCCCTGAATGGCAGCGAGGGACGAACCGTTGCCCAGGTGCACGGTGATGATGTTCAGGTCCTCGGCAGGCTTGCCCAGCAGCTCGGCGGTACGCCGGGCCACGTATTTGTGAGAGGTGCCGTGGAAGCCATAACGGCGCACGTGCAGCTCCTCGTAGATCTCATAAGGGATGGCGTACTGGTATGCCTTGGCAGGCATGGTCTGATGGAAGGCTGTATCGAACACGGTCACATGCTTGCACTTGAAGATGGACTGAGCCACTTCAATGCCCGTCAGGTGGGCAAGATTGTGCAGGGGCGCCAAATCGGCGACCTCTCTGATGCCATCAATCACGGATTGATCGACAAGCATCGGAGTGGTGAATTTCTCACCACCATGCACGATGCGGTGACCAACGCCGTCAATCTCGGAGGCATCGGTGATGACGCCATGCTCGGGATGGGTCAGTGCGTCAACCGCCAGATGCATTCCCACTGCGTGATCGGGGATGGGCTGTTCGACAACAATCTTTATTGCGGCATCGGTGTCAGGGGCTTTCTTGTGGGTCAGAATGCCCTGCTCCAGCCCGATGCATTCGATCACGCCGGAAGCCAGCACGCTGTCGTTTTCCATATCCAACAGCTGGTATTTAATGGACGAGCTGCCAGAGTTGATGACCAGAATCTTCATGTTAAATCAGTCCTTTTTCGGCCTGCGCCTGGATGGCGGTGATGGCCACGGTGTTGACGATATCGGGAACAGTGCAACCTCGGGACAGGTCGTTCACGGGCTTGTTCAAACCCTGCAAGACCGGGCCAATGGCCACGGCGCCCGAAGAACGCTGCACTGCCTTGTAAGTATTGTTGCCGGTGTTCAGGTCCGGGAAGATGAACACGGTCGCCCTGCCAGCCACTTCGCTGTTGGGCATCTTGGTCTTGGCCACGTCAGGGTCCACTGCGGCATCGAACTGCAAGGGACCTTCAATGGCCACGCCCTCGACGCCGCGTTCCTGAGCGATACGGGTCGCTTCCTTGACCTTGTCCACCTGTTCACCCCGACCGGACTGGCCGGTGGAATACGACAGCATGGCCACACGGGGCTCGACACCGAAGACACGAGCGGTCTCGGCAGAACCCAGGGCGATCTCGGCCAGTTGCTCGGCATTGGGATCAGGGTTCACCGCGCAATCGCCGTACACATGAACGCGATCCTTCATGCACATCAGGAACACGGAGGAAACGATACTCGCACCGGGCTTGGTCTTCACGAACTCGAAGGCCGGGCGGATGGTATGGGCCGTGGTGTTCTGCGCACCGGAGACCATGCCGTCGGCATCACCCTTCTGGACCATCATGGTTCCGAAGTAGGTGGCGTCCTGCATGCGATCGCGGGCGTCTTCCAGAAGAATGCCCTTGTGCTTGCGGGCTTCGAAATAGGCCTCGGCATACGCTTCCAGATGTTCGCTTTTGGTCGGATCCACAATCTGGACGTTCTCCAGAGTCAACCCCAGATTGGAAATCTTGGCTCTGATATTGTCCTCACGACCGAGCAGCACCAGATCAGCCACACCCCGGCGGGACAGGATATCTGCCGCACGCAGCACACGCTCGCAGTCACCCTCGGGCATCACGATGCGCATCTTGTTGGCCTTGGCCTGTGCCACCAGATTGTATTCGAACATCTTGGGGGTCACGCGCCGGGCTTTGGTCTGCCCGAGGCGACCACTCAGTTCCGGCACATCCACACAGGATTCAAAATTGCCCAGAGCCGAGGCGATCTTGCGCTGATCCTCGGGATCAATGCGCCCGTAGAGTTCGGACAGCAGGCGGGTGGTCTTGAAGGTGTTGTCCGGCACGGACACCACAGGAACCGGAACACCAGTCCATCCTTCGATCAGACGATGGACATTGGTGGAAGGCTGCAACCCGCCGGTCAGCAGGATGCCCGCCACATCGGGATAGGAAGACGAAAGCCGCGAAGCCAGGCTGGCGAGAATGATGTCCTCGCGATCACCGGGGGTGATGATCAGGCTTCCCGCAGAAGTGTATTCCAGAAAATTGCCGACCTGCATGGCGGCGATGACATATTCCTGAACCAGGGTATCCATGCGCCCGTGCCCGTACAGAATCTGTCCGTTCAGCCACTTACTCACATCACCCATGGTGGGATTGCCCAGCGAGGCATCCTCGGAAATGGCATAGACCAGAAGCGGCTGTTCGCAACGAATCTTGCACTTCAGGTTGCCGGTGATCTCCGCACCATCACCGTTCTCGACACGGTTGACGATGCAGGCCACGAGATCGAGGCCCTTCTCTTCCAGGGTCTCGATGGTCAGTTGGGTCGATTCGACCACTTCCTTGAAGCCCTTGTTCCTGCCGCTGGCCACCAGGATGACAGGAGCGCCCATGTTGGCGGCAATATCGGCATTGAGTTCGAACTCAAACGCCGGGTCTTTGCCCAAAAAATCGGACCCTTCACACAGCACGAAATCATAGCTGCTCTCCAGCGTCTTGAACTTGTTCAAGATGTTTTCGAGAAGCAAAGCATGCTGGCCCGCATTAATCAGCTCACGCGCTTCGGAAAGCGTGTAGGCATATGTATCCTCATAGGGAATTTCGAGATTGAAATGCGTCAGGATCAGATTGATATCGTGATCCGGGCGGCCCCCCACGTTGTCATTGATGATCGGGCGGAAGAAGGCCACATTGCGCAGATCGTTCAACAGCATCTGCATGACGCCCAGGGCGATGGCGCTCTTCCCGCTTCGTGACTCGGTGGCGGTGATGTACAGGGACTTGGACATGGATTCGGGCTCCTCAAAAGGCTCAGGGCGGACCCGAAGGCCCGCCCAAGCCTGACTAATCCAGGGACTCCGCGTAGATTTCCACGGCGTGGCGCACGGCGATGCGGTCGCCGTTACGAGAGAGCGTATCCGTCAGCTGCATCATGCAGGCAGGACAGCTCGTGGCCACAACGTCGGCCTTGGAAGCAACGACATTGTCGCGCTTGCGCTGGCCAATCTTCTTGGAGACCTCGTAATGATGTAGATTGAAGGTACCGCCGTTGCCGCAACAGCGATTCGCCTCAGACATTTCAACAAAATCATAATCCTTGCAGGCACCCAACACCGTGCGGGGCTGAGCGGAAACACCGAGAGATTTCACCAGGTGGCAAGGGTCGTGATACGTCACGCGCGTGCCGCCAGTGGGAGAATCCACGGTCTTGACTCCAACCTTGTCCACCAGGAATTGACTCACATCCATGGCTTTCTCGGCCATGGCCAGAACATCGGCCTTGAGTTCGGCGGGATAATTCTCGGCGAACTTGGGCCACATTTCCTTGATGGTGGCAGTGCAGGTGGCACAGGGAGTGATCAACGCATCGTATTTGCCCTTCCTGAAGGCCTTGACGTTAAGCTTCACCAGCTTGTCAAAGGACTCACGATCACCGGAACTCAGAGTCGGAATACCGCAGCAGGCCTGTCCCTTGGGCAGGAACACGCCAACGCCGTGGTGCTTCATGACCTTGAGCACAGCCTCGCCCACATGGGGTAGCATCTTGTCCACAACACAACCGGGGAAGAACGCCACCTTCAGGCCGGACTTGCCGGGGGCAGTGTCCAGTCCGGAAGCGATCTTGCGGAACGGCTTTTCAGCCAGGGTCAGGAAATGACGATCACCGATCAGCGGAGACATGATCTTCGAGCAGGAAGAACCCAGCAGGTCGTCCACCTTGGAGGTGAACAGTCCCTGGAACTTCCCACCAAAGGACAAGAGCGCATTGAACAGGGTCGGCTTGGTCAGCATGCCTCTGAAAATGGCCTTCTTGACCGGGGACAACCCCAGATAACCGTTCACGATGACACGGCCTTTCAGGAAGATGTCCATGATCTGCACGCCCGAGGGGCAGTTGGCAGCACAGGAACCGCACAACAGACACTTGTTCAGTTTTTCCTTCACACCCTGAGCGTCGGCAATCATCTCGTGCGCCAGATTCTCCAGCAGAGCGATCTTGCCTCGGGTCACATCGGACTCATTCATGGTTTCCGCGAAGACAGGACACACAGCCTGGCACATCCCGCACTTCATGCAGGCGACCATCTGATCGTCAAGCTCCTGGAGCATGATGGCTAATTTATGGAGGTCTGCCATTTCATTAACCTCCGATGATCTTGCCGGGGTTCAGGATCCCCTTGGGATCAATAGCAGCCTTCAAAGCCTTGGCATAAGCGATGGTGGCGGGGGAGGTTTCCTTCTCCAGCCACTTGGACTTGGCCAGGCCAATGCCGTGCTCACCAGACAGGGTTCCCTTGAGGGACAGAGCCACGTCGAAGATCTCGTCAACGGCCTCTTCCACGCGATGGAATTCTTCCTTGTCCCGCTTGTCGCACAGGATGGTCGGATGCAGGTTGCCGTCGCCAGCGTGACCGAAGGTACCGATATCAAGCCTGTACTTCTTGCCGATCTCGTTGATAGCTCGAATCATGGCCGGAATCTGGGAACGAGGCACAGTGGCGTCCTCGAGTACGGTGGTCGGTTTGGCACGGGCAAGGGCAGGCAGCGCGGCGCGGCGGGCTTCCCACAGCTTGTTGCGCTCGGCCTCGTCCTTGGCCGCCTTGACTTCCACAGCGCCAGCCTTCTTGCACAACTCCACGACCTTCTCGGCTTCCTCTGCGACCTGGGCGGCATGGCCGTCCACTTCGATCAGCAGGATTGCCTGGGCGCTGGTGGGCAGACCGGCCTTGGTGAAGTCCTCGACATAGTTGATGGTGGCGTTGTCCAGCAGCTCAAGGGTGCAAGGCACGATGTGATGGGCAATGATGGAGGCCACGGTTTCGGAGGCTTTATCGATATCATCGAAGATGGCCATCATGGCCTTGTTGGCCGCCGGGGGCGGAACCAGCTTCAGGATGATTTCGTTGAACACGCCCATGGTGCCCTCGGAGGCCACCTGGAGGGCGGAGAGATTCAGACCGGTCACACACTTCACGGTACGGGAACCGGACTTGACCAGCTCGCCGTTCACATCGAAGAAATCGACGCCCATGACGTAGTCCTTGGTCACGCCGTACTTCAGGCCACGCAGGCCACCTGCGTTTTCGGCCACGTTGCCACCCAGGGTGGACACAGCCTGAGAACCCGGGTCCGGGGGGTAGAACAGGCCGCGCTTGGCCACTTCGTTCGCAAAAGTCGCGGTCACCACACCGGGCTGAACCACGGCGTAGAGGTCTTCCTCGTTGATCTCGACAATCTTATTGAGGGCATTGGTCAGCAGCACGATGCCACCCTGCGCAGGAATGGTGCCGCCGGAGAGGTTTGTCCCGGACCCGCGGGGGGTCAGAGGCAATCCGTGCTGGTTGCAGAGACGGACAACCTTGCCCAGCTCCTCGCTCGTGGTGGGGCGGACAGCCAGTTCGGGAACCACCGGATCGAGTACAGCCGAGTCATATGAGTAGGAGTGACGATCGGCCTCGGACTCCAGGACATTTTCCTTTCCGACGATGGCCTGAAATTCTTTAGTAAGGGCATCACTGGGCATGGACTTATTCTCCTAAAGATTCTTGTCTTGTATGTTGACCCCGGGGCCGGGCAAGCCCAGCCCCGGGGAATGCGTTTCGGTTTTGCCTGTGCGCGTCGGATACCGACATGGACCAACGCGCGACTCTTCAATCCGAACCTAGAAAAGGTGCGGAAGGAAGACGAAGCTCATCAGGCTGGCAACGATGCCAACCACGGTGCCGTAAAGCAGGAAGGGCCAGACGGTCTTCTTGAGAATCTGACCTTCCATGCCGGAGAGACCGACAACGGCGCACACAGCCACGATGTTGTGGATGCAGATCATGTTACCCATGCCACCACCGACAGCCTGCGCGGCCACGATGATCTGACGGGGCAGATCAAGCTGAGTTGCAACGCCCCACTGGAATTCAGCGAACAGCAGGTCGGAGACGGTGTTGGAACCGGTGATGAAGGCACCCAGGCCACCCACGAAGGAGGCAAAAACGGGCCATGCATTACCGGCCACGCCAGCCACAGCCTTGGCCATGGCCAGAGGCATGGAAGGATAGGCGTTGGGATTCAGAGCAACATCGGCAATGCCGGAGCCACGGAAGATGGACACCAGGGCAACTGCAGCGAACAGGGCGATGGTGGGGTTCTTCATGGTGGCGATAGCCTGGCCCCAGGCCATCTTAACCTTGTCGCCGGGCATGCCGTGAATGAAGATGGTCAGGACGGCCACCAGCATGAACGGAATGGTACCGGGCAGGTACAGATAAGCGATCTTGGCGTTGACAGACTCAAAGCCCAGGATGTGGCTGAACTTGATGGCCACGCCAGCGAGCATACCCTTCAGGCCGAGCTCTGGGATACGGGTCACGACCAGAATCAGGCCGATCAGAATGTAAGGCAACCAGGCCTTGAACTGGCTCATGTGAGCCTTGAACTCGGTGGTGCCATCAGACTTGACGGAACCGGTCCACTCAGGCTCCCACTTGTCGGAGGGGCCGAAATCAAAAGATTCCTTGGGCATGCAGAAACCGGCCTTAGCACCGGCCACGATGACACCAAGACCAATCAGTCCACCGATCAGGGACGGGAACTCGGGGCCAACATTCCAAGCAAAGAACAGATAGGGAACGGTGAAGGACACTGCGGCGAAGATACAGAACTTCCAGGCAGCGAACCCATCAGCCCAGCTGCGCTTGGGACCGAAGAAACGAGTGATGAAGCCAAGCATGAAGACCGGCAGGATGAAGATCATGCCGAGGTGCATCAGGGTGGCCCACTGGCCGACGACCATGTTGAAGTCGCCCATGTTGGCAAAGTTCACTGCGGCGCCGGAAGCGACAGCGTCGTTCACGGAGGGAGCCAGGAACTTCAGACCCAGCACAACGGGGGTACCGACTGCGCCGAAGGTCACGGGGAAAGAGTTGAACACAAGGCAGATAACTGCGGCGGCCAGCGGGGGGAAGCCCAGGGACAGCAGCAGCGGTGCGGCCAGTGCGGCAGGAGTACCGAAACCGGCAGCGCCTTCGATGAAAGCGGCGAACATGTAACCGATGATGATCGCCTGGATGCGACGGTCAGCGGTGATGTTCTGCATGCCATACTGGATGGTCTCCATGCCGCCCGAGTGCTGCAGCGTGCGCAGAATCAGGATGGCGCCGAAGACGATGATCAGGATGCCGATGGCGGTCACAAATCCCTGCAGGGTCAATGCGGTCACGTAACCGACGGGCAGGCCCCAAACGCCGATGGCGCCCAGAGCTGCGGCCAACCAGGCCAGAGGCATGGCTTTGGTGGCGGGCCAGCGCATGCCGACCATGAGCACCAGAGCGATAAGGATGGGAACAGCGGCGACGAGCGCCAGAACACCGATAGACATAGACAGGCTCCTTTAAAAAATCGGTTAGGGTTGAACGAAAAGCAACCCTTCTAAAACAAGGAGCGTGCCAAATCGCTCAGCCCCTTTTTACTACTATCATTTCAGCAAGTTACAAGACCACACCCCCTGAGTGGTTATTTTTGGTGTTCCAATGGTCTGATAAACCGGACTGAAAAACAGGACAAAGAGCATTCTTGATCGGCGAGACACCTGCCAGGAGAGAATCCGAACACTCTTCAACGACCAATCTGAAGATGTTCAAAACGAGGTCGAAATCCTAGAACCTTCATCATACCTCATTCGCGAGTGAAAACAAGCACGGTCTGGGTGACAGATTGGTCACACCTTGTCCGAAAAAAAAGACTCGAAAAACCAGTGACTCGAAAAACAGAACGGGGCGGCGCCTATTGGCGTCGCCCCGTCTGCGTAAGAAGTAGTGTATGGAGGTGAGTTGATTAATAACTCGAAACACTACGTGTCAGTTTATTCGTTATTTGCCGGACCGTCCGTCGTCACAGGCTTCGCCGCTCTTGTGGGCATGCTCAGCAGTGTCAGAGACTTCGCACTTGCCACCGTCTTCGGCGGATGCGCTACCGGTGGCACCGGATGCCGCCACGGTAATGGGAGCAGCGTCGGCCATATTCTTCAACAGCTCATGCCGCACGAGGTAATCGGCCTCGATCTGGGCACGCAGCTTCTTGGACTCCTCGGGGAAGGTACGCTCCAGCAGACCGTATCGGTTTTCACCGGACAGGAACTCCTGCAGAGAACCATCGGGGTCCTTCTTGTAATCGAGCTGGAAGGGGTTCTTACCCTGGTCAGCCAACTCAGGATTGTAGCGATACAGCGGCCAGTAACCGGACTTCACTGCCAGATCCTGCTCGAGCTGGGTCTTGCCCATACCCTTGCGGATGCCCTGGTTGATACAGGGGGCGTAAGCGATGACCAGGGACGGACCGGGGTAGGCCTCGGCCTCGGTGATGGCCTTCATGAACTGCTGTTTGTTAGCGCCCATAGCAACGGAAGCCACGTACACGTATCCGTAGGTCATTGCCATACGGCCCAGGTCCTTCTTGCCGGTCTTCTTGCCGGAAGCGGCAAACTTGGCAATGGAACCGACCGGCGTGGCCTTGGAGGACTGTCCGCCGGTGTTGGAGTACACCTCGGTGTCCATGACGAACACGTTGATGTCCTCGCCGGAAGCCAGAACGTGGTCCAGACCGCCGTAACCGATGTCGTAGGCCCAACCGTCACCACCGAAGATCCAGCTGGACTTCTTGGTGAACAGGTCATCCATGGACAGGATCTCTTCCAGCAGCTCGGAGGGCGCTGCGACACAGATCAGGTCACGCATCTGGTCGCCGAAGGTCTTGGACTCTTCAGCGTTGTCCTTGTTCTCCAACCAGCCAGTCATGGCCTCCTTGAGCTCGGCCGGGAGTTCACCCTCAAGGGCGGTGGTCACCAGGTCGGTCAACTTGGCTCGACGTTGCTGCACACCCATGGCCATGCCGTAACCGAACTCGGCAGCATCCTCGAACAGGGAGTTCCCCCAGGTCGGGCCAAAGCCTTCGCGGTTCACGGTGTAGGGAGTGGTGGGAGCGGAAGCACCCCAGATGGAGGAGCAACCCGTGGCATTGGCGATGACCATACGCTCACCGAACAACTGGGTCAGAACCTTCACATAGGGGGTCTCGCCACAACCGGCGCAGGCACCGGAGAATTCCATCAGGGGCTGGAACAGCTGGGAGTTCTTGACGTTATCGCGCTTGCCCAGCAGGCCGGACTTCTCGGTGATGCTCGCCTGGGCAAAGGCCAGATTGGGGACCTCGGCCTCCAACTGCGAAGCGATGGGCTTCATGACCAGCGCCTTTTCCTTGGCCGGGCAGATGTCCGCACAGTTGCCACAACCCAGACAATCCTGAGCGTAGACCTGCATGCGGTACTTCATGTCCTTGAGCTCCTTGGAGCCCTTGATATCAATGGTCTCGAAGGCAGCCGGAGCACCCTTGAGTTCTTCGTCAGTGGCCACATAGGGACGGATGGCAGCGTGCGGGCAGACAAAGGAGCACTGGTTGCACTGAATGCAGTTGTCAGCAATCCACTCGGGCACGTTGATGGCCACGCCGCGCTTCTCGTACTGGGCGGTTGCGACCGGGAACAGTCCATCAGGCTCAAAGGCGGAGACCGGCAGGTCATCACCCTTCTGGCCCAGGATGGGACGAACCACATCGGCGATGAACCGGGGCTCGGACGCGGAGTCGGCGTCACCGGCCACGGCCTCGGCCCAGGAAGCAGGCACCTTGATCTCAACGATGGCTTCGGTGGCTTTGTCCACGGCGGCGTAGTTCATATTGACGATCTTGTCGCCCTTCTTGCCGTAGGCTTTGTGAATGGCACCCTTCAAGAGCTCAACGGCCTTGTCGAAGGGAATCACGTTGGCCAGCTTGAAGAAGGCGGTCTGCATGACCATGTTGATGCGGCCACCAAGACCCACTTCGGCTGCAATCTTCACAGCGTCAATGGTGTAGAACTTCAGGTTCTTCTCGGCAATGGTGCGGCGCAGCGCGGCAGGCAGCTCTTTTTCCATTTCCTCGGCGCTCAAGGGACTGTTCAGCACGAAGGTGCCGCCGTCCTTGATACCATCCAGCAGGTCGTACTGATGCACGTAGGCCGGATTGTGGCAGGCCACGTAATCAGCGGCGTTGACCAGGTAGGTGGACTGGATGGGGCTGTCACCAAAGCGCAGGTGCGACACGGTGATACCGCCGGACTTCTTGGAGTCGTAGGCGAAGTAACCCTGGGCGTACATGTCGGTGTTGTCACCGATGATCTTGATGGCGCTCTTGTTGGCGCCAACGGTACCGTCGGCACCCAGGCCCCAGAACTTGCACTGCACGGTGCCTTCGGGGGTGGTATCCAGGGCGGCCTCGACTTCCAGTGAAGTGTTGGTCACATCGTCGATGATGCCCACGTTGAACTTGGTCTTGGGCTGGGCAGACTTCATATTGTCGAACACGGCACGCGCCATGGCAGGAGTGAACTCCTTGGATCCGAGACCGTAACGACCGGCCACGACGGTGGGGGCGTGACTCTTCTCCATGAAGGCGGTGCAGATGTCCATGTACATGGGGTCACCGATGGCGCCAGGCTCCTTGGTGCGGTCCAGGACAGTGACGGTGCTCGCGGTGGCGGGCAGAGCCTCCAGGAAGGAGTCGGTCACGAACGGACGGAACAGGCGAACCTTGATCAGACCAACGCGCTCACCCTGGCTGTTCAGGTAGTTGACAACCTCTTCCAGACACTCGTTGGAGGAACCCATGGACACGACAACACGGTCGGCCTCGGGATCACCAACGTAATCAAAGAGCTTGTACTTGCGGCCGGTGATGGAAGCGACCTTCTTCATGGACTCGGCCACGATGCCGGGCACGGCGTCGTAGAAGGAGTTGGCGGCCTCACGCCCCTGGTAGTAAATATCGGGGTTCTGGGCAGTACCACGAATCTCGGGATGCTCGGGGTTGGCAGCGCGGGCACGGAAATCCTCGATGGCTTCCCAGTTCACGATCTTCTTGATGTCTTCGTAGTCGATGACCTCGACCTTCTGAATCTCATGGGAGGTCCGGAAGCCGTCAAAGAAGTGCAGGAAAGGCACGCTGGACTCGATGGCGGACAAATGCGCCACAAGAGCCATATCCATGGCTTCCTGAACGGAACCGGAAGCCAGCATGGAGAAGCCGGTCTGGCGGCAGGCCATGACGTCCTGATGATCGCCGAAGATTGACAGCGCATGGGCTGCAATGGCTCGGGCAGTGACATGGAAGACGCCGGGCAGCAGTTCGCCGGACATCTTATACATGTTGGGGATCATCAGCAGCAGGCCCTGGGAGGCGGTGAAGGTGCTGGTCAGGGCACCGGCCGCCAGCATGCCGTGCATGGCACCGGCAGCTCCGGCCTCGGACTGCATCTGTTTGACGTCGACGGTCTGACCGAAAATGTTCTTCAGGCCAGCGGCAGCCCAGTCGTCAGACAGTTCGCCCATAGGCGTGGAAGGCGTGATGGGATAGATAGCTGAGGAATCAGACAACGCATAAGCGATGTGTGCAGCAGCTGTATTCCCGTCCATAGTTTTCATTTTCTTAGGCATTGGGTTACCTCTCCTTTATTTGAAAATGTACGGATCTTCTCTTCCTTAAAGCCACAGCCCGAAAGAACCGGCCAGGCATAAAACGATGATCCCCTAGAACAAATTCCGTGCCATTCATGTGATATCACGGCATTTCAAGCCACCCGATTGAGCGCGCAACCAATCTAGGCCGACTCTTGACGACTTTCAAGACCCCAAGGTCCGATAAACCAGACACTCTTGCAATCTACACTTTTTTTGACGGAGAACCATGTCATTCGCAAGTGAATATTCGGTGAGTGGCATAATATGCCCGCTGAAATGACACATCACCTGACCAGAGTCACCTCAAGAAGGGGCAAAACCATCAGCAAGCACAGACAAATACAGTCCGGCAAAGCAGACCGATCCGTTTCCTTTGGTTATTCTAGTCGGCTTTCATCTGAACATCGTTCTTTTTGAGCAACGCGTAAAAATGTGATCGCGACAAGCCTGACGCCGCAAGGATAGCCTTCACGTCACCGTCGTGCATGGCAATGAGCTGTTCCAGATAACGCTTCTCCATCTGGGACTTGAATTCCTTCAGGCTTGGCGTGGACTGGGCAAACAACGAGTCCACGCCTTCAAGGGCAGGAGCCTGCACAGGGTTCGTCTGCCAATGAGTCTGTACGGGGGGAACGGCTACAGTATCCGCAGATTGTGATTGCGAAGGCCTTGGTTCCATCCCGGATGCCGCCTGAGACGAGACGTCCTTGCAGGGCCGGTCCATTCCGCCTCCCAGAGAAGCCTTGGCCACCTTGATGCGCACGTCTCTGGGCAGATGCATGGCATACAAAGTGCGCTCTTCACCGGCAGCAACAAAGGCTCGCTCCAGAACATTGAAAAGTTCACGCACGTTGCCAGGCCAGTCATAGCTGGACAGCACCTCAAAGAAGTCGGAACCAAAACCCTTGACCGGCGCATCATACTGCTCACACAGACGACTCACGTGGTGCATGGCCAACAACTTGATGTCCGCCAGACGACAGCGCAGGGGCGGTAGCTCCATGCTCATGGTCTTCAGCCGGAACAGCAGATCCCCGCGAAAATGCCCCGACTCAACCATCTGATCCAAATTTTTATTGGTGGCCGAAACAATCCGGAAGTCGCTCTTTTCCTCGCGAGTTTCTCCTACTGGTCGAAAACGCTTTTCCTGCAACACTCTCAAGAACGACTTCTGAGTGCTCATGGGCATTTCACCCACCTCATCCAGAAACAACGTCCCGCCGTCGGCCAGCTTGACCAACCCGGTCCGGTCCTTGTCCGCACCGGTAAAGGCGCCTCTGCGATGACCAAACAAGGTTGATTCCAGCAAGGTTTCCGTCAGCGAAGCGCAATCCACCACCACAAACCGGTTCCCCGAACGGAAGCTGTTCTCGTGAATGGTCTGCGCGGTCAGTTCCTTGCCTGTCCCTGTTTCACCGGTGATCAACACTCCGGCATGGCTTCGTGCGGCCTGGGCGATAAAGTCGAAGACCTGTTTCATCTCCGGCCCATGGCCAACCATGTTGTCCAGGTCCAGAGCAACGGGCGTGGCGCCCTTCTTTTCCATATGATACTTCAGCGCCCGCTGGACACTCAGCATGGTCTGCTTGATGGGTGAGGGCTTGACCAGATAGTCCCAGACACCACCTTGGATGGCCAACTCCGCACCGTCGGGATCACCCTGCCCCGTCAGGATGATAACCTCGGGCGAACCGGGCATTCCCTTGATCTGACCCAAGGCATTCAGGCCATTGCCGTCAGGCAAACGCACATCCAGAAACACCAAGTCGAACTCGCTGGCTGCAAGGGCATCCAGGCCGTCGGCGAGGGTTCCTGCGGTTTCGCATTCCAACAACATCCGGGACAGCAGGCTCTGCATGGTGCCCCGCACTTCCAGGTCATCATCGATGACAAGGATTCTGCCGAAGGTCTCAGTCTCTTGATTCATGATTCGTCAAGACCTCCCGTATCGCCTGGGCGATGGTATTTCGATCGTAAGGTTTGAGTACGATCCGGCTCACGTTATCCAACGCACTGGCATGGTCCACAGCCCGCTCACGCCCGGTGATCATGACCACCGGCACACCGGGCAGATCATACGCAAGCCTTCGGGCCAACTCCAGGCCATTCAGGCCCGGCATATCAAAATCAGTAATCACCAGATCAAAACCATCGGGATCGCCCGCTACGATTTCCAAAGCCTCGGCAGCATTGCGAGCTGGGGTCACTGAATAGCCCAATGTTTCCAAGACCCTGGGGATGGTCTCATATTGATCCTCGTCGTCTTCCACAAACAGCAGATGACCTGCTCCGGGTATAAACTCCGGCAGAATGGGAGTCACTGGCTGCACCTCGTCTCCCAGAGCTTCCGGGAACAGTGCCGTAAAGGCCGTATGCCCAGGGGAGCTTTCCACTTCGATGGACCCTCGATGCCCACGAACAATCCCCAAGACCACGGCCAAACCAAGCCCCGTACCCTCGGCTTTGCCCTTGGTGGTGAAGAACGGATCAAAAATCTTGTCCACAACCTCCGGGGATATCCCCGGGCCGGAGTCTGCAACCGTCAATTTGACGTAACGCCCGGGCTCGATATTTCGAATCTCAGCATCATCTCCCCAGACCCCCACTTCACCCAGTGACACGGACAGATGGCCACCGGTTTCGCGCATGGCCTGAAAGGCATTGGTACACAGATTCATCAGAATCTGGTTGATCTGATTGGGATCTGCCACACAAAGCGGCAAATCCTCGGTCACGTGAGTTTCCACTTGGATATTTCGGGGCAGTGAGGCCCGGAGCAGAGCAACAGCTTCGCTCACGACTCCCTGAATCTTGATGGGGGCAAAACCCTCTTTCGAAGGTCGAGAGAAGGTCAGAATCTGCTTGACCAAACCGCTTCCCCGCTGAGCAGCTTTCAGTGACCGCTCCAGATCCTGCCCAGCTGGGGTCTGACCATCCACATCCATCAATGCCAGCTCGGTGGAATTGATGATCGAGGTCAGAATATTATTGAAATCATGTGCAATTCCACCAGCCAGAGTACCGATGGCCTCCATCTTCTGGGACTGCAGCAACTGCTTTTCCAGATTGGCGGCACGGGTCACATCCTCGGCAGTGGTCAGTGTTCCCACCACTCCTCCGCTTTTGTCACGAAGGGGAACCTTCTTGATCTCCAGTTGCCGTTGCTCACCAGCGGCATTGGGCACGCCCCGTTTGAGTCCGGTCAGGGGCTTCTCCGAGAGCACAACCCTCCGGTCCAAACGGTTGGTCCAGTCGATAAATTCACGATGCAAGGGGGACACAATGTGCCCGATTGTGGTCTTCCGGGCCGGGTCGGCCACTCCGAAAAATTCCATGAAATACCGGTTGGCCCCCAGATAATTCAACTGCCTGTCTTTCCAGCACACCAAATGCGGGATGGTGTCCATCAGGATTTCCTGGAAGGACAACTGGTCCTGCATGCGCAGTTCCACGGCCCGTCGACGAATGATATTGAAATACAGAAACACCGTGGTCACCAACAACAGCATAAAACTGACCATGATGGTCCAAAAAACCTGCTTATCCAACTCATAAAACGCTTTGGGCTCGTTGATCAGCGTGCTGCCCTCGGGCAACAGGCCCACGGGAATGCCTTGCGAGACCAACACGTCGTAGTCAAAACGATACAGTGTCGTGGCCTTGGTGATGACAGGAATGTCAGCCGCAGACTCACCGGTAATAATTCGCATGGACAGCGCAGCGGTCTGCCGCCCGTGTTCCTCGCCCGACAACAACTTTCCACCGACGATGCCGTGCCCCAGAAGAAACTCCCAACTGGAATAGATAGGAGCTACCGTGCTTTGGTAGACTAAATCCAGAAGCTGCTGGGCCGAGTAGAAGCGACCATTGATCTCGGTGTAAAAGGGAATAAAATAGAAGAACGTATCGTCGTCGGCCTGGGCTGCGCGAGACATGATCTCGTCGAGATCGTACTTGGTCCAGTATTCGAAGCTCAACCTGTTGGCGAACTGGGATTCGGCCTGCTTGACCTGGTTCATGATGGCCGTACCGGTATTGGATCTGTCCCCAATGACCACCAGCCTCTTCTTCCCTGGATGCTGATTGAGAGCCAACTCCAGAGTATCTCCAACGTCATAGTTCTCCACAATGCCCGTGATATTTCGACCTTCGATGAGGGCTGGATCGAAATCATTCACGCCGCAGAAGATCACGGGAAGCCCCGGGAACAGCAATTCGCCATACTGACGGATAAAAGAAAAGGCGTTGTTATCGGAGACCACGATCAGGTCGAACTTCTTGTCACTGAACTTGCGAGCATACAGATCAACCAACAGAGGAGCGAGATGAGCCAATTCGTATCGCTTGAAATCCATATATTCGACCTGGAGTTCGATTCCCGGGAAGGGGCTAAACCCCTCACGCAGACCGCGGACGATCTCGTCGGACCAGGGGTACCCATAATGGTACGAGTTCAGAATCAGGATATTCGCCCGAAGCTGGGACGACGAAACTCCACTCGTCTCAGGGGCCTCAGCTCCACCGGAGGCCCATGCAGAGGACACCAGCAACACGGTTACAGCCAGACACGCAAGCAGCAATCTTTTCATTGGACCCATCGTGGACGATATCATTGTTTACTCCAATGGCCCCGCTTCCGACGCGCCGGCCTGTGTTCGCCCATTGTACAAAAAACGTTCCAGTGCCTCTTGGGCACAGAATTCCCGCAGGGTGCGGGTTCCGCACCACCAGAGTAAGGTCCCAAAGACAAATTGCAAAGGATTTTGTCCGAAAATTCAGACTCGACAAAAGGAACGTAGAATTACCCAGTTCCCAGAAGAACAATCAGTCGCTGGAGTCGCGCCAGCCATGGGCAAAGGAGGGGTCATACAGTCGCGAAACCGGAGCTTTTTCAGCCTTCCCCGGGAGCACAAGAAATACCGCCTGGCGGGTCCATTGCTTGTACTCGACGTCCTGAGACAATTTCTCCAGCGTGGTCCTCAACACTTCACCGTCCGGCCAGCCGGCGCGGTGCACAACCACCACGGGTGTGTCACCCGTCAGACCACCCTCAAGCAACTGGGCCTGAACAGACTGAGCCAGGGATGTCGACAGATAAATGGCCATGGAACACCCATGTGCCGCAAACGCTGCCAGTTCTTCGCCATCAGGGACGGCGGTTCGCCCCGGGGCCCGCGTCACCACCAGAGACTGAACGCGTTCCGGCACCGTAAACGATTCGCCAGCCATCGCCGCAGCAGCAAAGGCCGCCGTGACACCTGGGACAATCTCCCAAGAGATGCCATCCCGATCCAGAAGTCTCGCCTGCTCCTGCACGGCCCCATACAGAGAGGGATCACCGGTATGCACACGCGCCACCATCCCGCCCCTTTCCACGGCCTCGGCCAACAGGGCATGCGTCTGGTCCAGCGTCAGGGACGATGAATCTTCCACCCGGGCATCTTCCCGTGCGCAGGCAACCACCTCTGATGGAACCAATGACCCCGCATACAACACAAGATCAGCTTCACAAATAAGCCTGCGCCCTTTGACCGTAATCAGTTCAGGATCTCCGGGTCCGGCCCCAATAAAATACACAGATGCCATCTGGCGATTCTCCTTGGCAGTTGTCATGCAGCCAAGGAAGTATGAGGCTCGGAACCCGGTTTGTCCATGACCTTGGCTTCAATCTAGGCACTCACCCAGAGCACAGCCCCGGTCAGCAGCTTCATGAGATCACGCACCACCGAACCAAATATCGCCCGGCGCAACCTGCTCCGCTTGCGCTCCATGCTGCCCGTGGCCACCACGGCGTAATTCCCGGAACGGGCCTCGGCGATGATTGCTGCAGAAACGGCGCCCGACACAGCCGGGACTTCGCTGATCCGGGCTTCATCCACTCCATTCTCCTGCAAAGCCTTTCTGGCCCGTGCATAGATTGATGGCGTTGAATCAGCGGCAAACAAGCCACTCTCCGCCACATGCATCAAGCAGACATTATGCCGAGGCTCATTGGCCAATATGCACCCTACATGTTCGGCAACCCTGAATGCCGCATCGGACCCGTCAAGACAGAGCAGAACATTGCGCCGCCCCTGCTCAGGCTCGCGACAAATCCACAAGGGAGCACCCAACTGCCTTTCCACCACCTGCTCGGTGACGCTTTCATCCATCATTTCCTGAAACCGACGAGCCCCCCGTTGCCCCAAAACAATGGCGTCGTACCCCCCTCTTTCGCCCTCACTCAAAATATCCTTGGCCGTGGAGACCTCTCGCAGATGCAGCTTGGTATTCACCTGCCCCTCTGGAAATTCATATTCCGCCAACAACTTCCGAGCAGCACTCAATGATTCACGCCCCACCTGCTTGCCTTGGCGGATTGTGCGATCATATTCATCCATGGCTTCGAAGAATTCCTCCTCTACCCAGACGGCCCTTGGCTTGGGCGCCGTATAGAACAAGGTCAACCCCAAAGCACCCTGATGCTCAAAAAAATCATGAATGAAATGAATCCCTTTCAGAGCACAGCCTTCTTCACTCACGGTGACCAGCAATTGTTTTTCCATCGTTCCTCCATTGAGAAACCGTCGCACAGTCCTTTTGAGTAAAACCTACCATCTCCACCTCCTGCGTCAAAGAAAAAGAGTGAATTATACTTGACCATTGTACTAACATATTAACAGCACATTCCAGTTCTCCTCTAGCCTCTCCCGAGTACTCTCCCAACTTTAATCGAGGCTGGTATTGACTTTGAAAATCATTTTCAATAGACACTGTTTTGCCACATCCACCAGTCCGGCGAACCGGACACAAAAAGGACCCATGCATGCTCACACCACTGCCCAATACCAAGCCCTTTCTGCAATGCCCCCAGTCGTCAGACATCGAATGCACCACGCTCTCCATCAGTCTTCATCAACTGGCCGAATCGCTGGGAATGGCTGTGGATGCCAAGGACCCCTGCACCTGTGAACATTCCGAGGAAGTTGCCGTTATCAGCCAGATTCTTGCTCTGCGCATGGGCTATAGCCCACGCAAGGCCGAAACCATTCATATCGCAGGCCACCTGCACGATATTGGCAAGATAGGCATCCCGGACGATATCCTGCGCAAACCAGGTACACTGACAACTCGGGAATGGGGAATCATCAAACGCCACCCGGAGATCGGGGCGCAAATCGTGCGTCCGGTCAAAGCCCTGGGGCACCCCGGAGGAATAGCCGACATCATTCTGCATCACCACGAGAGCTATGATGGTACAGGCTACCCTCACGGGCTTCGCGGTCGCAATATTCCTGACGGAGCACGCATTATTGCAGTAGCGGACAGCCTCTCCGCGATGCTGCAACCTCGGACATACAAGCCCGCTATGGATTTCGAGGCCGCTGCAGCAGACATAGTCCGGTATTCCGGACAGCGATACGACCCTCGAGTCGTTGAAGCCTTCACCCAGTGCGACAGTGAAATCAACGCCTGGATCACAGGAATGCACAACTCGAGCATTCAGGAATAGCAAGTTAATTCCTACTATTATACCATACCCAGGAGATCCCCATGACCGCTTCATATTCAAGCATCACATCAAATCGTGAACCAAAAAAATTTCTGGCACGGGGCTTGCTGTCAATGGGCATCCCCTGCGGTGGCCTTCAGGAAATATCCAGAACCACCACGGGCAGGAAGAAAAACAAGGAGGAGTCCACATGACCATTGAATTACGCAAAGACCACAACCATTTGGTCTGCTCATGGGAAGAACCCGCCAATGCAGTCTTTCAGGGCAAACAGGTCACGATCCGTCGCAAACTCATGCGCCGCCTCAAGCTGACCACCAGCGGCCAGATCGGTGCTGCGGAGCTGTCCAAGCTCGGAAGCAGCAAGCGCACCAACGCCGTGCGCACCGAACTGAACCGCCTGCGCCGTTCCGGGGCATTCAGCGGCTAATCAGTCGCGCCCCGGGCGGTGCCGCCCACCATTAAAAAACTCTAAATTTTACGATTTGAGCTAAATCAAGCCGCACAAACTTACATTTCCGCAAAAAACCACCACGCCAAGGTTACAAATACGGCAAAAAAGTCTATAAAGTCGTATCCTACTGCGCTTCGGCCCTGCTTGCATAAATGAATCATCTATTATAGGCCCTGTGCTCAGACGCTTGTTTCCAGGCGTCTTGCCACACAGCATCTTCTTGATGTTCCAAGCGTTTTTCCTTTTGCGGCCCCAACCCGCCCCCAAAAACAGGGTGCCCGGGATTTTTGCCCCGACCGCAAAGGACCCAGTGGAGGACACATGGCTGCCTACATCGTTTATCAAGAGCAACTCCCCGGCCTGCTCAAGCTCTGGGCACGGCGTTACGGCGTTCACGTTCCCGTGGACACTGGCAACGGGCTGTATGACTTCAGCCCCTGGAGCGAAAATACCGTCATCGCCTGGGATTATGACGTCACCGTCAATCCACTCAAGCGATACCTGCTCCCCCCCCGGGAAGAACTGATCACCTTCGATCTGACGGACTATTCCGCCAAAGGGGTCTTCGAAGCCCCCAGGCAACTGCTCTTCGGGGTGCATCCATATGACTTGAATGCCATCGCCCAGATGGATCAGTTGATGGAAGCCGGCAGCCCTGATCGCAACTATTTGAATCGCCGTGAAAACACCGTCATCTTCGCCATGGAACCCATGCGCGTTGCTGAGAATTCCTTCTGGCCAAGCATGGGCGGCGGGCGGTCCGACATCGGTTTCGATCTGTTCTGGACACGCATTGGCCCCGCGACATTCTTCGTGGAGGTCGGGTCCAAGACAGGAGAGGACCTGCTCATGGCCGGAGGCGAGTTGCCCAGCGCTTCAGCACCGCAACACGACGCGGCCAGACGCCAACGCGAAAAGATCCGTGAATCGAGCGATCTATCCAGTCTGAATGTCCCCTGGGAAGAGCTTCCCAAGATTCTGTCCAAGTCCTGGAACAGCCCCATCTGGCGCGAACGCTCCACCATGTGCCTGGCCTGTGGGTCATGCAACCTGGTCTGCCCCACCTGCTACTGTTTCGATATCAAGGAAGAAGTGGACGAATCGTTGAAAACGGGTCGCCGCTGGCGTGAATGGGACGCCTGCATGCTGCCGTCCTTCGCCTTGGTCGCAGGCGGGCACAACTTCCGTTCCCGTGCCGCAGAGCGCTATCGCCATCGTTATTTCCGCAAAGGCAAATACATCTACGACCTCATCGGAGAGTTGGGATGCGTAGGTTGCGGTCGTTGCATCAAGGCCTGCACCGCACGTATTGCCAACCCTCTGGCCGTATACAATCAGCTGTCGGAGGAGGCCGCCCGATGACCCCACTGAAAGAGTTTACACCTTACGCGCCTCGCGCCGCGACCCTGGTTCGCAAGGAAACCCTGTCCGACTACGTGACCCTGTTCGAATTCAACCAGGACAATGGACGCCCTCTGGCCCACAAGCCCGGCCAGTTCATCCAAGTCTCGGTATACGGCGTGGGCGAGGCACCGTTCTCCATCAGCTCACGGCCCAAGGCTGGCAGCAACTCCTTTGAGATCGCCGTCCGCAAGATCGGTGCGGTGACCACCGCCCTGCACAATCTGGAAGCCGGTGACAAGGTCGGCATTCGGGGGCCGTTCGGCTCGTCCTTCCCGGTGCAGGAATTCGTGGGCAAGGACACCATCTTCGTGGCCGGAGGATTGGGATACATCCCCTTGCGCAGCCTGCTGCGCTACCAACTCCGCCACCGCGATGAATTCGGAAGGATCATTGTCATGATCGGCTGTCGCTCGCCCGAAGAACGCATCTTCATCAACGAAATTGAAGATCTCGCCGGACGAAACGATGTGGAGGTTCTGGAGACCGTGGACTGTTCCAACGACTCCTGGACGGGCAATGTGGGCGTCATCACCACGCTACTGCCCAAGGTGGAGCTGGATGTGGAAAACACCTACGTGGCCATGGTTGGCCCGCCTATCATGTACAAATTCGTCATTGGCAGTTGCGTCAGCGACCAGTGCATCTCGCCGGACAGAATCTATGTTTCCCTGGAACGCAAGATGAAATGCGGCCTAGGCAAATGCGGCCACTGCCAAATCAACGGCATCAGCGCCTGTGTTGACGGGCCGGTGTTCCGCTACACGGACATCGACCTGCTCAAGGAAGCCCTCTAGGGCATGGGAGGAACAATGGCCCCCAAACCGAAAATTGCCTTTTTCGACTTCGCCGGCTGTGAAGGCGACCAGCTTCAGGTGGCAAACCTGGAGGAAAAACTGCTCGACCTGCTTGAGCACGTGGAACTGGTCAACTTCCGTGAAGTCATGACCGAGGCCTCCGACGACTACGACATTGCTTTCGTGGAAGGCTCCATCACCCGCCCCGAAGATGAAGTGCGCCTGAAGGAGATTCGCTCCAAGGCAAAACTGGTCATCGCTCTGGGCGCCTGCGCGGCCATCGGCGGCGTGAACTGCATGAAGAATTTCATGGACGACATGGAAGTGCGCGAAATCGTCTATGGCGACATGGCCCGTGCCTATCCGACATACGCTGCACGCCCGGCCAAGGCCGTTGTGCATGTGGATGCCGAAATTCCCGGTTGTCCCATCGATGGCAAGGAATTCCTGCGCGTGACCAAAGAGCTGTTGCTTGGCAAGCCGCCAACGTTGCCCGATTATCCGGTCTGCGTGGAATGCAAAGCCGCTGGCAACATCTGCCGCTATGAGCAGGGCAAGCTCTGCCTGGGCATCATCACCCGTGGCGGCTGCGGCGCATGCTGTGTCTCCGAGGGCTCCCATTGCTGGGGTTGCCGGGGGCTGGCTCCCGACGCCAATCTGGATGCTGCCCGTTATGTCATGGAAGACCAGGCCGGTTTCTCACGCATTCAGGTTCAGGACCTGATGCGCATGTACCTGGGCTACACCAACGCCCCCCTCTAGGACCCCGAGGAGTCGACGCATGAGCGCCAAAAAAGCCACCGCCAAGACCAAGAAGGCCGCCCCCAAGGCAGCACCAGTCATGGGCAAGCGGGTCGAAGTCAAACATATCTCGCGAGTCGAGGGCCACGGCAATATCGTCGTGGAGATCGATGCCAAGAACAAGGTCAAGGCCTGCCGCTGGGAAGTCCCCGAGGCTCCGCGATTCTTCGAGGCCATGATCCTGGGGAAAAGTTATACCCAGATTCACCAGATCGTCTCGCGCATCTGCGGCATCTGCTCCATCGGTCATCAGCTGTGCTCCATCCAAGCCACTGAGGATGCCATGGGCATCATGGTCTCGGACCAGACCGTGCGCTTGCGCAAGCTGGCCCTGCACGGCGAGAACCTGCAAAGCCACCTGCTGCATGTGGCCTATCTGGCCCTGCCGGATCTGATGGGCGTGGGTTCCGTGATCCCTCTGGCTCAGACCCACAAAAAAGAATTATTGACCCTGATTGGCCTGCACCGCATGGCCAACGAGTTCTCCCGCGCCACCACAGGCCGCACCACCCACCCGCAGCGCCTGGTCCCCGGTGGATTCACCAAGGTACCCACCGAAGCCGAGCTGCGCGACATGAAGAAGATGCTCGAGGATTCCATCCCTGGGCTGGAAGCGGCCTCGGATCTGTTTGCCTCGGTGGTGGACAAACTGCCAAACTTCACGCGCGAGACCGAATACGTTGGGCTGGTGTCCCCGGCCGAATACGCCATGTATTGGGGAGAGGTGGGCTCCACCATGGATCAAGCCCGTCCCGCCATCTACTACAAAGACATCACCAACGAATACATGGTGCCACAGTCCACAGCAAAGTGGACCAAGAACAAAGGCGAATCGCTGATGGTGGGAGCCCTTGCGCGCTTTAACCTGAATCACAAGCGCCTGTCTCCTCTTGCCAAGGGCATCGCCCGCAAGCTGGGCCTCAAGGCTCCATGCCACAATCCTTATTACAACAATCTCGCTCAGTTGGTGGAATGCGCCCACTCGGTGGAAGATTCCATCCGCCTCATTGACGAAATGCTCAACTCGGGCATCAAGTCCGAAACCGAACCCAAAATCACCCCGCGGGCAGGCAAGGGCGTAGGTGCAGTGGAAGTCCCACGCGGCATTCTGTTCCACGCTTACGAGTATGACGACCGGGGCCGCATCCTGAACGCGGACTGTGTCATCCCCACCAACCAGAACCACGCCAATATCCAGAAAGATTTTGAAGCACTGGTTCCCACGCTGGTGGACGAAGACGAGGCCACCATCGAGCTGAAGACCAGTATGCTGGTCCGGGCCTACGACCCCTGCATCTCCTGCTCCACCCATTTCGTGGACATGACCAGTGCCCGTGAAGAGCGTCGCCTGGTGAAATTCGTGCGTGTGGACGACTAGCAGCCTACGGCAAAAATCTGCAATAAAACGGGCCCCGGCAGAGATGCCGGGGCCCGTTTTATTGCGCCACCTTTCTTGCTTAAAGACAACCATACGCGCATCCGCACGCCAAGCCGGAACAGATGTTGCTAATTCTCGCCGGGGTGGATATTTCTGCCATCAGATGAAAGGAGAGCAAATGCACGTCGACAAGCACACCATGGTCCCCCCCGAGGACCTGAATATCCAATTCGGTGGCGGCGACTTTCTGGCCGTGGGGCGCGAGATGTTCCAATTCTTCAGGGACAAATTCGATTTGCAGCCCCAGCACAAGGTTCTGGACGTGGGCTGCGGAGCCGGGCGCGTTGCCATAGGCCTGACGGACTATCTGGAACCTCCGGGCGAGTATCACGGGTTCGACACCTATCCCTTTGGTATTGAGTGGTGCAATGAGCGTATCGCCCCACACTATCCGCATTTCCATTTCAGCATCAGCGACGTGCACAACAGCACATACAACCCCTTCGCGCAGACCAAGGCTTCGGAATACGTCTTCCCCTTTGAGGATGACCTGTTCGATGTGGTGGTGCTGCGGTCGGTGTTCACACACATGTTCCCGGATGACATGCTCAACTATAGCTCAGAGATCGCCCGTGTCATGCGCCCAGGTGGTCACGCCCTGATCACCTTCTTTCTGCTGAATGAAGATTCACAGGCCCAGCAAAAACGCTCAGGCAAGGGACCAGCCTTCCAAAAATTCGGTCTGTTTTATACCGAAAACACAGAAGACCCACTGGATTGCGTGGGCTATGACGAAGAATTCACGCGCAAAATGTTTGCGGGCTGCGGCCTTGATATCAGTGAAGTCATGTACGGAAGTTGGTGCGGGCGCGATGGCGAGAATATGCAGGACTATGTGCTGCTAAAAAAAGTATTGCCGCTGTGATAACACCATCAAAAGGAATTTGAACATGAGCTATCTGGCGATTGATCACCATAAGAACCTCTCCCAACTTCTCCCAAACCAGATTACCACCAATATCAAGCCCATTACCCAAATCAAACAGGCCATTTTGGACCGCGATCACTCCATTCCCTTGAGAAGGGACATCAAATTCCTTTCCCGGTTAAATGATATTTTCGCTCCAGTTCATGCCGCGCAAGTAAAAGGGCGTATTCCATCCAAGGAACATGAAGCAATCCTGAGTGCTGCAAAAAGAAATCTCGACCTTATTGAAGAATGTACCCAAACCAAAATGCAGGGCCGCAGCTATTTGGATATTGGCTGTGGATGGGGATACAACATTGACGAAGCCCATCGCAGGAAAGCTCGCTATTCAGCCGGAATCGAAATAGGCCAGGTCAGACACAAGTCCTGGGAGGAAAGAGTAGGTGATACTGACGACATGAAATTCATCCTGGATGATCTGCACACGCACGATTTCCAAGAACAGACTTTCGACATTATCTCATCATTCAATAGCTTTGAACATTTCGACGACCCAGCGCTCATTCTCCACAGGTGCAGTAAAATCATTGCCCCTCAAGGATTGTTGCTGATCTCCTTTAATCCACTTTTTTGTGCTCCCATGGGCTCGCACAAATACCGTATGATTAACATTCCATACGTACAAAACATCTTCGATGACGACATTGTCAGCAAATATTTCTTCAAAAAAAAGGTGAAAGATCCCTATCCTGGACTCAACCGCAAACGGGTCCGTGAATTTGAAAGTATCCTCTGCGAGGATGAACACTTTTCCCCTCTCGTTTTCAACAAGCACACAGATTATCGATTTGCATGGATGAAGGGGTGTTTCCGCAATGAGTTCACGGACTTTTCCAATGACGACTTGTTCATAAGCGGAATCACTGCAGTCCTCAAACTCAAGTAATGCAGCCAGCGCCTGCATTCCCCTTCATCTCTGCCACTTGCGTTAATGAATCTTAATTCATCCAACCGCAAGATTCGAGCCCGTCCTGCACTATCCCCCATAAGACGGGGCGAAGATCAGCAGCAGCCCATGGAGATCCATCTCATGCCTTGTGATTGCTCCCCGACAACAGGTCACAATAGGCAAGCCTCTACCAGAGACAAAAAATTAAGCCGCTACGGTTGTCATCACCAACCTCAACGGCTTCAGAACTCCGGTCCAGTTTTCCCGTATCGCTCACAAACAATAGAAGGGAACCAAACGGCAAATGCGCTTTGGCGTCCCTACCGAGAAGCAGTTACAACCGAAGTACGTTCTGCACTGAGCCTCATCCCGACACAGTCACAGAGTCATGTCCTGACCGTGTACATTTTGCAAAACTAGCTCAAAAAGCCCCATTTCAAGGACCAGACAAACACATCCTCTTCAGGGTAGACTGGGCACAAAGCCAGGGTTTTCCTCCCTGACTACTGGCAGAACAACTCAAAAGAAATGCCCATGAGCCACTGCAGAGCTGACAGAGGCATGCAATCTAAACTTGAAAACCCACTGAAATCAGCGTCCCCTTTCCCGGGCGGCTTTCAATCTCCGCCTCTCCACCCCATGTCCTGGCTCGGCTACGGATGTTGGACAGACCATTACCCTCGATTTCGACTTCCAGATCGAAGCCACACCCGTCGTCCTCCACGGTAAGCACCAGTTCATCAGTCAGAGTCAGTTGAATATCCACGCGTCTGGCTCGTGCGTGACGAAACACATTATTCAGTGCCTCCTGCACGATCCGATAGACCTGGGTCCGCAAAGCGAGGGGAACAAGATCATCGTCAGCGGGCAATGCCAGGCTCACAACAAGTCCAGAGACCTCGAATTGCCGTGCAAGAGTCCGTAAGGCGGCATTCAGGCCGATATCATCCAGAGCTACGGGACGCAGATCATTAACCACACGCCGCAAGTCCTCGGATGTCTGCAGCATATAATCACACAGCTTGCGCCGCTGCTCGGCACCGTATTGCTCCGAAGGTTGGGCTTCAAGTAACAACCGTACTGCTGACAGTGCCTGCCCCACTCCGTCATGCAGTTCCTGCCCAATGCGCGAGCGTTCCTCTTCCACTGCTGCGAGCATTCTGCGTTGCGCGTCCTGGAGCGCTGTCTCCGCGACCATGCGCCGTTCCAATTCCTGGGCCAGTTCATTGCGGTGCACAGTCAGTTCTTGCTGCTTGATCACCGAGCGCCGGACAATGCTCAACCAGACCACTACAAACAACCCTACGGACACCATCAATCCCAGTACCAGGGAAGTCCCCAGACGCTGGACACTTTTCAGCCGTGAAGAACTCTCTTCCACCAATTGGCGAGTTGCCTCTCCTGTTTCCTGAACCGTGGCGATGAAATGTAGCAGCAAGGCACGCTGTAGGATTCCAGCCTGAGGAATGTCCCCCCGTGCGGAAGAATCGAACAGGCGGTGCGCAATGAGCTTGGCCTGACTGAACTTCCTCTCCAAAGCGAGCAGTCCCACGGCCTCGTACTGCCCGACAAACCGATGCATCCGCTCTTCCTGGGATGCAATGGCGATTTCCCATTGGGCGCGCACCCTGGGGGCGCTATCGGAAGAGTACTCGTTAGCGAGCAGAAACAACGCAGAAGCCCCGGAGTTCAACGCCTGAGCGTCGTGCATTTCCTCCAAAGCCACGCTCAGCCTGAACTGAATCCAAACCAGACATCCAATGACCAGTAGGACCTGTAGGATCGTCAACGCGATCACGATCAGCAACCGGGTACGAATGCGCATAAATTACTTGATGATGGTCACGCGGTTGGGATCAATCTCCTCCAACAGGGAAGAATCGATGAACTCCAGATAATTCCGAGGGCGTGTGCGCTGCACAAGTTTGTACTCAATGGCCCAGCGATCAACGATCTCCATATCCGTCAAAAGCCCCTGCTTCAGAGACAAGCTAAAATCGACGGAGTTCACGATAAGATCCGTGACCGTATCGAGGTTCAGATTCTTCCTCTGAGCGACAATAGCCGCTCCCCTGCGCGGGTCATTCTTGATAAATTCTTCGGCACGAATCAAAGCCCGCAGATGCGCGATCAACTCTGTGCGATGGTCTCGGATCAGCGAACGCCGGACCATCAAGGGGACCTGCTTCAAATCGATATAGGGATCGGTGAAGATGATCGCATTATCGCCCAGCAGCTTCGCGGCCTTGTCCCACACTCCGACGCCCATGACGATGGCGTCCACCTTACCAGAGGCAATGACCTCCGGCAGCTTGTTCTTCTTGTAATATTCCACGGTAACATCGCTTGATGTCATCCCGTGCTGCGCCAGCCATTTATAAATCCAGTAATGCGAAGTTGTTCCGTAAGCGGTCCCGATTCTCTTGCCCCGCAACGATGCCGCGTCGGTGATGCCACTGTCGCGACGCCCCACTATCGTGGCATCATTGCTATTGTAAGCCAGAATACCAATCACGACGTGCTCTTCAGGATCGATATCCGTCAGAGCAAGGGAGACCCGGTTGATCGTGGTCATATCGGCCTTGCCTTGCAGGTAATCCTGCAGCGCCGCATATCCCTTGGGGAATTTTTTCATGTGAACGGATTGGCCCTCATCGGTAAAGTATCCGTTCTCAACACCCACATGATGAGCAGCGGTCATGAGCCCCTTGCCCTCGGTCACCTTAAACGAGACCGGAGGTTTCGCCGCGCACGGCAACGCCATCAGACAACCTAGAAGTATGAAGACGATTTTTTTAATCACGAGGCCCCCGCGTGTTGAATATTCAATACCCTACCTTCTTCGCCAGGCTACGGCATACAAGTAATCAAAAGGCTTTTCAATCATCTGATAAAAAATATCAAGCAGCGTAGGGCAATGCTAAACAGTCAAAAACGTTACTTATATTTCGATTCATCACATAAACCCTACCGCAATCCGTAGTAGACCCCACCATCAAAATACAGGGATGGAGCCATTTCTCCATTGCCCCGGATAGGCCACCATCCATTCAATCGTTGCTGAATGGAGGAATAATATGGGATACACGTACACCTGTTTTGGGACATTGATTGAGGAATGGCTTCGCCAGCAGTCAGGCGACGCGCCAGACCCCGCCACCGGTGAAGTCATTGACATGCTGTGTTCGGCAATCGAAGAAAACAACGACCCGACCCCCCTGCAGCTCATGGCCGCCCATTGTGGCTACGGGCTTGTAAAACTTGAGGAGTGCCACGAATAGGTGAAGAGCGACGCCCAAACAATATTTCTGGTTGAGAACCATGACCTCATGCGTGATGGCCTGCGGGCCATGTTCGCCGATTCTCCATGGCATGTCGTCGGTGAGGCCGACAACGGTCAGGATGCTTTGCGCGCTCTTGAGGGCTGCGAGCCACCGGATCTGCTGATCGTCGATCTCTCCATGCCCATAATGCCCGGCACCAGATTTGTGGAACTTTACCGCCAGACCAACCGGACGACACGAATTCTTGTCCTCACGGCCTATGCCGAAGAAGAATACGTTTACCGTGCGCTCCGGGCCGGGGCCAACGGCTATGCCCTCAAAGACAGCCCCATGGACGAATTACGCCATGCCATCGCCGTAGTTTTGGATGGTCACGGCTACCTCTCTCCCCAAATCTGCTCCGGCGTCATCAAGGGCTACATCAACGGCAATCGCGATGACTCAGACATTTCCCTGCTCACGCCAAGGGAACGGGATGTCCTGCACCTTGTGGCAGAAGGCATGCAAAACATGCAAATTGCCAACCATCTGATTATCAGCGTCAAAACCGTGGAAAAGCACAAAGCCAACCTGCTACGCAAACTCGGCATGGGCAGCACCGCGGAGCTACGCGAATATCTTCGGACCAAGGACCTGAAGTTGTAGTTTCATCCTCCCTTGGACACCTCATCATGACAACCTGCATCACCATCCACGGCACCCCCGCACGCCCTCGCACCGACACATCTAAACATCATCTTCTCGCACGAGGTCATCATGACGCTTTTCGCGGATGATGAAGCAGCAAAGAAGCTGTTTATTCACGCGGCGAAAACCAGGCCCGTTCTCGCCGACATCGTTAAAAGCTCCCGAGTGGCCACAGCCCGGCGCGGGAATATATACAGCAAGACTTCCAGCGACGCCCAGCGCAACGAAATCTGGAAAACCTGCTCCTGCTTTCTCGAATACCACCTCAGCCACTACCGGGACGGATTCGTGCAGGAAGAGCCACACATTCGCAATATTCAACGGCTCCAGCAGAAAGTCACAGAGAAGCATGGGGGAGCCCTCCAAGGTCAAAATATGCGCTTCGGCACCGCACAAAAATTCCTGAATCTCGCTCTCAAATACCTATGGGTGCACGGCGAGATCAAAGAACCGCCTCACCTTCCTGTCGACAGGCTTATTGCTCAAAACGTAGGCGCCGATTATCTCTGGACCCAAAACGATGACGCCAACGAATACCAGCACGCCATTGAATGTTGCCAACGGGTCAGTCAGCATTATGGATTGTCCCTTGCGAGATGGGAGCTCCATTACTGGAATCTTACAGTGCTTTCTGCACGCATCGGAAACCCGTGACGAGTCACACAACATCTTAAACGTCGGCTTGTTATGCCTCCCTGATTACCCGCAACAGCTTTGCTTCTGCAACGGGATGCCCTATCGTGTGCCGACGAATCCCCTCATCATCAAGGAGCCAATCGTGATTGCCAAAAATGTGATGGACGTGGCAGGCGTACGCATCGACAAATTCCCCTACAAAGGCGAAATGCACGAGGTCAAAGGCGTGACCGTACGCTGGCTGTCCAAGGTCGGAAACGATGCGAACGGCCAACCGGAATACGGCCTGCGGCATTTTACGGTGGAGCCTGGCGGCTTGATCCCGGCGCATAATCACTACTATTTGCAAACTCTGTGCATCGTCAGTGGGCAATTCGAATGCCTGTCCTATGATCCTGACACCAACGAACCCGTGGATTCCAAAATCTGTGGCCCCGGTGACTGGGTCTACTCCGAGAGCATGGAACCCCATGGCATGCGCAACCTGTCCGAGACCGAACCGGGCACGTTTTTATGCTGTATCTGCAGTGTCTACGGGGACCAGGAAACCATCTGACCTCCCTCGTTCTGCCCGGATAAAGACGCCCCTAACCGTTGGACCCCACCCATCGATTACTTTTGATGTCTTTGCGGGGAGGCGTTTTCAGAGAGGAAAATGAATCATGTGTCATTCCAGGCCGGACAGGATGCTTGTCAACGTCACAGCTCTATATGTGACTGCCTGTCTACTGGTGTTGGCCGGAGGCGCCCATGCTGCGTCCCTGCCGCAAAAGAACCCAGCTCCCTCCATCTGCTTCCTGTCCCCTTCCGAAGACAACCAGCACCCGTTCTGGAGCCGATTCATCGGCACCATGCAGGCCGCGGCAAAGGACCTTGGCATATCCCTCCACGTGGATAAACACATCGGCCGATTCGCCCTACCCGAGGCCCTTGAAAGAGGGCTTGCGCGCCAACCGGATTACATTGTCTCCATCTTCTATCGCCAGACGGGCGAAGATTTTCTGAGAGAAGTGAACAAGGCCGGGGTGGACGCCATGATCGTCAATACGGACATCCTACAAGAAGATAAACAGATCACGGGAGCACCCGGGCAGCGGTTCAGACACTGGATCGCACACCTGGCGCCCGATGACCACGGCGCCGGGCAGAAATTGGGAGATCACATTCTCAAGGAGGCCTTGGGCAACGATCTCAGGGCATCAGACGGCAAGGTTCATCTGATCGGTATCAGTGGGGCCCGAGACAGCGCCGCCGCTCTGCAGCGCAACCAGGGGCTGTATGCAGCCCTGGTCCGACACCCTGACGACGTGGTGCTCGATCGCTTGGTAATGACGGATTGGACACAGGAAGAAGCTTACGAGAAAACCAAGCGCCTTCTGGGGTTCTATCCCGAAACCACAATCATCTGGGCTGGGGGCGAGACGATTATTCGAGGTGTGCTCCAAGCGGTACGAGACACCGGACGATTGGCGGGAGAGGACGTCATTATTGGCGGAATTGGCGGTTCACCCACAAGCCTGGACGCCATTCGCAGCGGAGAGCTCTGCGCTCTGACTGGCGGGCACTTCATGGAAGGAGCCTACTCGATGATCCTGTTATACGACGACTTCAATAGCCGTCCTCTTCCCGAATCCAAACGGACCATTCGTTCATCAATGCACCTTATCACCCGAGAGAATCTTGATGACTTCGAAACACTGCTCGACCCGACAAGCTGGGACAAGATCGACTTCAAGTCATTGAGCAAAGTCTATAGCGCTCACCGGGAGTACGACTTCACCCTGGACGCCCTGATCAAAAACCTACGTACGCAATAGCAACACGGAGCACTGAGTCATTCCAGACGGATCCCCTCGCGGGCCATGTCCATGAAATCCTCAAGCAAGGGGGAGCGCCACTTCTCGACATGGGTAATCATGAGGATCATGGTTTCGGCTGGGGCATGCGGCCAATTCAGGCGCTTCAGCCTCCCGCGAGCAATGTCATCGGCCACCACTCGCTCCGGACACAGCGCGATGCCCACCCCGCGCAAAAGGCACCGCCGCTGGCTCCTCCCGCTGGAAAAAATCAGGGATCTCGTCTTCACACTCTCGTCTTCGAGCGACCGCTCGAACTGACGCCTGTAGCTTCAATCCACCCGCAGATGCAGAATCTTCTGCCCCTGCATGTCCCGTGAGGTCACTCCTGGCAGCAATGACAGAGGATGATCCGGGGCAGCCACAAGTACCAACGGTTCGATCCCCAGCGTGTCCACCGCGACATTGGCGTAATTCACTCCGTCAATGAGCAGAAAGGCCAGGTCGATTCGCCCCGTCCCCAATTCCTCACGAAGTTGCGCATCATCGCAGTTGATGAAGTTCAACTCGGCCCGCGGATTTGCCGCATGGAATCGCTCCACTACATCGGGCATGTATTCGGCCCCAATGGTTTCGGGCATGCGGATGGTCAGCGATCCATCCAATGGCCCGGTCCCGCTGAGCTGGGAACGCATCTCGTCGGCCATCTGCTCCATACGCCTGGAAAAGTGCAGCAGCTTCTCACCAGCTTCAGTCAGCACCACACGCCGCCCCAAACGATCGAACAGCCGAACCCCCAGGTGCTCTTCGAGGGCCCTGATCTGGGCCGAAACCGAGGATTGGGCCAGGTGCAGATCCTCAGCCGCACGGGTGAAGCTGCCCCGCTCGGCAACAACGCGAAAAGTCTTCAATTGACGCAATTCCATGCCTTTCCTCCATCAGCCACTCATCTTCATGACTCCCATCGCGGACAACGATCACAGCCATCGGAATGAATCGTTTGACTCGATCAATCAATTAAACAATAGCCTATACCGATTGATATGAAAAACTCAAGACAGAGGAGCTCACGATGCAGAACACGAAGATCAATCTTGAGAAAGCCATCGAGTTGGCTGGAAACTACTTTGGTCAGGAATACCACTGTGCCGAGGCCGTAGCCAAGGCAACACTGGAAGCCTTGGGCCAGGAATCAGAAGCAAGCGTGGCCTGCGCCACCCCCTTTGGTGGCGGATTTGGCAAAACCCATCAGGAAGTCTGCGGCGCTCTCAGTGGAGCACTCATTGCCATCGGCCAAATGCATGGTCGAAAAGCACCGGGACAGGATTGGACCGAGACCGCAGACCTGGGGGCAGCGGTTCGCGAGGCATTCCTTGCGAGGTACGCCACCACCCATTGCCAGACCCTTCGACTGCGCTTTGGGGAAGAAGCTCAAATGGACGAATGCCGAAAGATCGTACGACTAGTCACTCAAGACGTTCTGGAGTCACTGATCTTATACAGCAGGCAGGGCTTGGCGCTAGTCTGACGATACCGGTGTCGCGCCCAGCCAACACTCTTGCCATGGTGGTCAGGGGGGTCGGGTCACGAGTGTCATCGGACGCAGTGCTTATGTTCGGCTGAACAGAGATTTCTGCCCCGGTCATCAGGTCTGGACCCGGTCCCAAACCTCTTCCTCGGTCATTTCCACGCCTTGCAAGGTGATGGTGGTTGTTCCGTATTGGATGATGGTGTTCCCATCCTGAACGGTGACATCGAAGTCTCCGGACTCGGCCCCTTTCATCATCAGCCAATCTTCCTGCGGGTTGAAATCCGTAATGGTGTCGGCGCTCGAGACATGGGCTCCCTTTTCAAAGACAAAAACATCAGCACCGGCTCCGCCAGTCAGCATGTCGTTGCCGTAGGCCCCAACCAGGGTGTCGTTGCCGTCGCCACCGTCCAGGGTGTTGTTGCCGTAGTAATCGCCGCCGAGGAGAAGGTCGTCGCCTGCACCACCAAACAGCGAATCGCTGTTTCTCCCGCCGTCCAGGGTGTCATTCCCCGATCCGCCGTACAATGTATCGTACCCCTCACCGCCAGTCATGAAATCGTCGTCATCGCCGCCATCCATAAAATCGTTGCCGACTCCGCCGTCCATGGAGTCGTTACCGGCATCGCCATACATGGAATCATGGCCATAATCTTCATGGCCGTACATGGCCCCGCCAGACATACTGTCGTCCCCCTCGCCCCCGTAGAGGTGGTCCCCGCCTTCGCCGCCCAGCAAGGTGTCGTTGCCCGCCCCGCCGCGCAGGGTATCGTTCTGATCCCCACCGAACAGGAAATCATCACCTGCTTCACCGAGTAGGGAGTCGTCGCCCGTGCCGCCATACAGGGTGTCGTTCCCGTCCCCACCGTACAAGGTGTCGTTCCCCTGGTCCCCGTAGAGCTTGTCGTCGCCCGAGCCGCCCACCATGCTGTCGCCGCCCCAACCTCCATACAGGGTGTCGTGCCCGTCCCCGCCGTACAGGGTATCTACACCACTCCCCCCGCGGACGCTGTCATCTCCCGTGCCACCATCCAAATAGTCATTGCCGTCGCCGCCTTCGAGCGTATCGTTGCCCCTGCCACCCCAAAGGCTGTCGTCTCCCGTGCCGCCATCCAGGTAATCGTTGCCGCCACCCCCTTCGAGTGTGTCATTGCCATGACCGCCCGATAATAAATCGTTACCAGAGCCACCGGACAAGAAATCATCGCCACCGTAACCGTACAGGGAATCATCTCCACCATAGCCCTTGATGGTATCATCCTCCTGCCCCCCCAGAATCTCGTCGTTGCCCGCAAAAAGGGACGCCAGCAGATCCTCGATGCTGCCGAACTTCCCACCGACTACCATTTCCAATTCCTGGTCGGACAATTCCCTGCTCGCAGGGTGCTCGAAGAAATCCATCACTTCTTGCGATGTCACGGGAATACCATGCTGTCGGCCCAGCTTTTCCACCGTCGCGACGAAGTCCTCCGTGCTTGACGCTTTCAGCACATCAGAGAGCAACTGCTTGTTTTCCGTAATCACACGATAGAGTTCGGGCTGCCGGTTGGACATAATCTCATTCCTCCCAAGAATTGGACTGCGGAACCTCCCTCCGCACGTCAATGCGACGTATGTGGCACCGTAGAAAGAGGAGCCTCTACACATGCTCCTCCAAACTATTCGCCAAGAAAAAACCTGCACGATCATTACAGATCGCACGCAAAAGAAAAAATGTATTTGCTGGGTTCAGCCGCCACAAAAAATCTGGACATGTACCATGATGACATAAACCACATTTATTCGCGACTGTTGAAAAACTAACGTAGCGACTCTGATCTAACACACCTTGCGGACATCAATTTCAAATTCGATTCGAACAGGTCGGCTGAGCGTCAAAAATGACATGCAACCTGCAAGAGGATCACCCTCTATAATGCAAGGAGGCAACTAAGACGGACGCCGAACAATCGTAAACGCGGCCAAGCCGGGACACCATGGGGATGAAATGGGACATACTGCATACAAAAAGGCTTGCCTGCATTCTCCATGAACACAGACAAGCCCTCGACATGCTTATGGTACCCGGGGCGGGATTTGAACCCGCACAGTATCACTACCGAGGGATTTTAAGTCCCTTGTGTCTACCAATTCCACCACCCGGGCATGAGTGGCATTTCATACTCGCGATAACACCACGGGTCAATGAGAACAAGACATGTCCTTGACCGACGCGCCCACGCCCGGTAGCACCGGCCCATGACCTATAATCAACGCCCGCGTTTGGCCGTCCTTGGCCTGGACGGTCTGCCCCTGTCACTGGCCCGCGACTGGTGCCGCCGTGGGCTGACGCCCAACCTGGCGCGCATCGCCATGACGGATGAAGCGCGCTCCATGCGCTCCGAACTGCCGGAGCTGTCGCCCGTCAACTGGACCTCATTTGCCACCGGGGCTGGACCCGAAGAACATGGTGTCTTCGGTTTCACGCGCATTGATCCGCATACTTACGAGGTCGCTATTGCCGACTCCAGCGCCGTGCGCTGCCCCACGATCCTGCAACGGCTTAGCGCACAGGGCTTGACCAGCAAGGTCATCAACCTCCCCAACACCTACCCGGCGCACCCCCTGAAGGGCATGCTCATCGCCGGATTCGTAGCCCCGGAACTCTCACGGGCAGTCTATCCTCCTTTTCTCTCCGGCCCCCTCACACAAGCCGGATACCAACTAGAGGCTGATACGGCCCGCGGCAAAGATGACCCAGACCTGTTGCTCACTGAACTGCGCACAACCCTGCATTCACGCCACACGGCGCTGAACATGCTCTGGCCCGATCTCGCCTGGGACCTCTTCGTCTTTGTACTGACCGAGACCGACCGCCTGTTCCACTTTCATTATCCGGCGCTCAGCGATCCGACCCACCCATTGGCCCCGGCCTGCGAAAATTTCATCCGAAAATGGGATGCCCTTATCGGAGAATTTCTGAATATGTACGAAGCGCTGCCAGACCCCAAGCGGCTAATCGCCCTGGCGGACCATGGTTTTACGGAACTGATCACCGAGGTGGACCTCAACACTTGGCTCACAGAACAAGGCCTGCTGAGGCTGACCGGAACTCATGACCACGAAAACGATGCACGTGCCATCGCCTCGGACTCAGCAGCCTTTGCCCTGGACCCTGGACGCATCTACCTGCACACGCGCGAACGGTTCTCGCGCGGCGGAGTCACCCCCACAGAGGTTCCTGGCCTGCTGGATCGCATCCGTAAGGGTCTCATGAGCCTGACGTTTGAGGGCCGCCCGGTCATCCGCACAGTCCATGAGCGCGAAATCCTCTATCCAGGGCCCATGGCCGGGATAGCCCCGGAACTGGTGGCCGAGCCGCATCCAGGCTTCAGCCTGACTGCCAAATTCGATAGCCGCTCGCTTTTCGGTTTTCATGGCCGCCATGGCGTACACTGTGCCGATGATGTTTTTTTCTATGATTCCAATGGAGCGGCACCACGGCGCCTTCGCGATACTGGCCGGTTGGTTCTGGACTTTTTCGACTTCCCCAAGCAAGATTAGGCGCTTCGCCATCCTCAATCTCCGACCCCCGGTATCCTCATGATCGACCTAAAAAATGATTTGAACCCAGCCCAATGGGAAGCCGTAAGTCACACCGAAGGTCCAGTGCTCGTCATCGCTGGTGCAGGCTCGGGCAAGACCCGAACCATCGTCTACCGCCTGGCGCACCTGGTACGAAACGGCGTGGCCCCGGAAAACATTCTGCTGCTGACCTTCACCCGCAAGGCCGCGCAGGAGATGCAGGACCGGGCCGAGCTGCTGCTCGAAGGCGGGCTGGCCGGAGTAACGGGGGGCACCTTCCATGCTTTTGCCTTCTCCATGCTGCGCCGTTTCCCGGGAGCCTTGGACGAAGCCGGTCGTGTATCCATCATGGATCAGGGAGATGCCGAAAATGCCCTGCGCGACATCAAAAGTGATCTCGGCATGGGCAAAGGCGATCGATCTTTCCCAAAAAAATCAACGCTCATGGGCCTGATCAGCAAGTCCCGAAATAAAGAGTTGGCCCTCAGTGCGGTGCTGCAGAACGAGGCCTTCCACATGCTGCGCTACGAGGGCGAGATCGAGCAACTGGCCAAGGCCTACGCCGTCTTCAAAAAACGCCATGGACTCTACGACTACGACGACCTGCTCTTCGGGTTGGAGCGCCTGCTTCGTGACCACGAACCGGCACGCGACTTTGCCCGCAGCCGCTTCAAATACGTCATGGTGGACGAATTCCAGGACACCAACCTCGTGCAGGCGCGCATCGTCAAACTGCTGGGTGGAAAAAGCGGAAATGTGATGGCCGTGGGCGATGATGCCCAGTCCATCTATGCCTTTCGCGGAGCCAACGTGCATAACATCCTGTCCTTCGAGCAGATGTTCGACGGTGCAAAACTGATCCGCCTGGAACAGAACTACCGCTCGACCCAGCCCATTCTGGACCTGACCAACGCCCTGCTGGAGCAGGCAGAGTTGAAAATCAGGAAAAACCTGTTTACCGAACGCAAGGACAGCCACAAGCCTCAGATGGTGCGCACCATCTCGGATCGATCCCAGGCCCAGGCCGTGGTTTCAAAAGTTCTGGAGTTCGGGCGCAAGTTTCCCTTGCACGAAGTCGCAGTGCTCTTCCGTGCGGGGTACCAGTCCTACTCCCTTGAAGTCGCACTGAACAAACTCGGCATCCGCTTCCAGAAGTTCGGCGGCATCCGCTTCACCGAGGCCGCGCACATTCGCGATGCCCTGAGTTTCCTGCGGCTGATGCAGAACCCCTCAGACATCCCTGCATGGCAACGCGTTTTCGATCATGTAAAAGGGGTTGGCCCCAAGACCTGCGCCAAGATCTTCGCAGCTGTCATGGACGGTGACAAAAAATATCTTACGGCTTCCTGCAAACGCAACCCGCAAGTCAACGAAGTGCTGGATTTTCTGGACGGATTGCGCACTCAGGACCAGCGGCCTTCCCCGCTGCTTGGCAGGGTATTGGAATTCTACCAACCCATTCTGGAAAAGAAATTCGCGGACGACTATCCCCGCCGTCAATCCGGCCTGGAACAGTTGCAGCGCATTGCCGCAGGCTACGAGAACCTGGACGGATTCCTGGGTGATATCTCACTGGAGAACCCGGAACCGGAGAAAGACACAGGCAAAGAGGATACGCTGGTGCTGTCCACCGTGCACTCGGCCAAAGGTTTGGAATGGTCGGCCGTAGTCATCATCGACCTGGTGCAGGACCGCTTTCCCTCCCGCCACGCATTGCAACGCGCCGAGGATCTGGAAGAGGAACGCCGCCTGCTCTACGTCGCCTGCACCCGCGCCAAAGACAGGCTGGCCCTGTTCGTCCCTAGCGTAATTTACAATCAATACAACGGTACAAGTGAGCCCGCCCTGGAAAGCCCCTTCCTGTCCGAGTTGCCCCTGAGCACCTACGAGGCCTGGCGCGAAAACTACTCGGGTGGCCTGGCCAGGGTGGACGGTGGCACCACGCGCACGCCTGAGGCACCTGCATCGTCGGTGCAATCCTCCACAGCCAAGCACTCCTCAAAAGGGGCAGGCACTGGCCCAACCGCCACAGGAAACGGCCCGACTCAACTCGGATATTGCCGACACAAGATTTTTGGACGCGGCAAGGTCATCGCCACCGTGGGTGAGGGGAAATTTCGCATCAATTTCCCGGGGTTCGGCCTCAAAGTAATCCTAGCGGATTACCTCGAAATGGAATAGACACCAGACATATCAGCTCTTTCTTCACGTTTTCTACCCCAAAATATAGGCACACTTGATTTTTTAGCCATTCAAGAGCTATATATTGATATAGTATCGATTTCTGAATGCCATAAGGCAGACTCTCCTGCTGAGAGGGGCGCAGGATACTTTGTTGATGTGCATGGGCACGAGGAGATGACAATGTCACTCGGCAACCTGTTTGGCTCAAGTGGTGGAGCACATATACCACTCGGTGAAGCGTTGATCCGCGAAGGCCTGATCAATGCAATGCAACTGGCCCAGGCCGTGGAACGCCAAAATCAGGCAGAGGCGCAGGGACACTCCCTCCCCCTGTCACGGGTTGTTGTAGAAAGCGGGTTCGCAGACAAGAAGGATGTTCTGGCCCTGATCAACAGAGTCTATGGCCTGGGTGCCACCTCCCTTACCGATGACATTGATGAGCAACTCGATCCCGCCGCCAAAGGGCTTTTAGGCATACGAATCCCCATCAGCGTCAAGCTGTCACTTACCCTGGCAGTATTCCTGCTGACCATCATGTTGGTGCTATCCTACTTCATGCTCAAACGACAGGCCAACAACCTGTATCGAGAAAGCGTCAAATCCGGGAAAATCAGCCTTGGCTACTTCACCACGGAAGCCAAAATCCCCTTGGTGAACGACGACACATTGCGCCTGAATTCCCTGATCAAGGAAGTCACCCAAATCGAAGGACTGGTCTACGCAATTATCGCCGGGCGAGACGGGACCATCAAGGCTCATACGGATTTGAGCCAAGTCGGAAAGCCCCTGGTCCTCCCGGGCAGGATCGGAGATGTCTCCACAGAGGGCAACATCTCCTACTTCAAGCGCAGACTCATCAATAACGAACAAATTTTGAATGTTACAGCGCCGGTGGAATTCCAGAGCAAAGCGCTGGGTGAAGTGCACGTCGGCATCTCTCTGGACTTCATTCAGGACCGCATCGGCAAGGAAAAGGTCTTCATCTACGTGATGACCATCATCTTCTTCCTGATCGGCATGGCCGTGGCAGGACTGCTCGGCACCAACTTTTCACGCCCCATCTCGAAACTTGTGGTCGCCACCAAGGAAATTTCCGGTGGAAACTACCACCACAAAGTCAATTTCAGACGCAAGGACGAATTCGACGACCTGGGGAAGGCGTTCAACTACATGAGCCACGAACTGTGGCTCAAATCCATCATGCGCGAAAGCTTTGGTCGATATGTATCCACCACCATCCGCGATCTGATCCTGGCCGACCCCGAGAGTGTCTGGCTCAAGGGTAACAAGTCCGAGGCGACCATCATGTTCGCCGACGTCCGGGGGTTCACCAAATATTCGGAGTCAAGCGATCCTGCCGTCATCGTCGAAAACTTGAACGAATTCTTCGACGTGGCGAGTAAGCATATCGCAGCCAACGACGGCTACATCGACAAATTCATTGGAGACGAAGTGCTGGCAGTATTTGGTGGCCTGCCGGACTACGAAGGAGATCACGCCGTCAACGCCGTGAAAGCTGCATGGGACATGCAGCAGGAACTTATGCAGCGGGCCGAAAATACGACCAATCCTGTTCTCGGGCGGGTGGGAGCCTCTATCAATACCGGAGAGGTTGTCTCTGGTAACATCGGTTCGGAAGTGCGCATGGAATACACAGTCATTGGTGACACGGTAAACGTGGCATCCCGCCTGAATGCGCTGGCCGGACCAGGTAAAATCGTACTCAGCGAGAGCACTTTCGGCAGGGTCAAAGACCTCGCTGCCACCAGGATGATGCAGCCGCAGATGGTCAAGGGAAAATCACAGCCGTTGCAGCCTTTTGAAATCCTGAAGATACACGGGAAAGAAGACGGACCGGCCCCGGAGCCCATCCCCTTCAGCGGCGAGGGCATTGCGGCTCCTCCGCCTTCCAAGGCTGGACCGGCGGCACCACCGCCTCCCAAGACTCGTCCGACGACAGTAACGGATCAATCAGCGGAAACCGCTTCCGGCGGGACTTCACCTACACCGCAGGCTCCCAAAAAGTCTGCTTAGTCTCAACAACGAGGAGGGGGGAGGACTGTGAACTCGAAAACCCTGCGCCACATCTTGATGGCAGCTCTACTTTTGATTCTGGCCGTTGCAATCACCGGCTGCGGCTCACAAAGGTCCAAACGGGTATCACCAACTCGCACCTCCAAGAACTACTCCGTGGTCAAGGTGCGCGCCAAGGATACACTGAAGACTCTGTCCAACCGTTATCTGAAGGATCCGGACAAAGCATGGATCATTGCCGCCTACAACCGAATCGATTCCGTCAAGGAAGGGGATATCGTCATCATCCCTCGTACCCCCATCAACCTGGGCGGTATTCAAGACAACCGGATTCAGACTGTCCCGGTGCTGGCCTATAGCGGTTTTTCAGAAGACGTTTCCGACGCCATCACCGTCAAGCGCTCCGATTTCGAGGCACAGATGCAGTTCCTGAAAGACAAGGGATACACACCCCTGCCTCTGGATCGCTTCTATGATTTCCTGGAATTCAAGGAACAGGCTCCTGAAAAAGCGGTGGTGATCACCATCGACGATGTGGGCAAAAACACCTTCAGCGTGGCCTACCCTGTCCTCCAAAAGTTCGGGTATCCTGCCACCGTGTTCGTGGCCACCGATCTGGTCAGTGGCAAGGGCGCAGCCCTGTCCTGGGAACAGATTCGCCAGATGCACGATTCGGGCATCGGCATTGGTCACAGAACCAAAACCCTGCGCAACCTGACCCGTCGCCAGGGCGATGAGACCCTTGAAGATTTCGTCATTGCCGTAGATCGGGAAATGACCGTACCCACCCTGCAGTTCAAGACGGAAATCGGATATGCTCCAGACTTCTTTGCCTACCCCTTTGGCGCCACCAACGAAATGGTCATTTCATTGTTGAAGAAGAACGGATTCAGGGGTGCACTGACCATGGGAAAAGGAGCCAATCCATTCTTTACGAACAACTACTTGGTGAAGCGAAATTCCGTACCCGGTAATATGAGTATGGCCGAGTTCGAAAAGCTGTTTATCTTCTCCCAAAAAGGAGAATCAAAATGAAAGCCGTCATTTTTACCCTGATCATGACCCTGGCGGCTTTGCTGTCCATGCCAATGCAGGCAGATGCCGACCTTGTGGACGAAGTCAAAGCCATTGCAACCCTGGAGCAAGACGACCCCTTTGAGTTGATTGCACCGTTGGTCCTGGAAAAGGCCAAGGCAGCACAGGCCGAAGGTGATCTACTCGCGGCTCTGGAGCTGTATCGCCTCGCGGTAACAATCAACAGGGGCGACCGAGAATCCCTGCGACTTGCCCGAGAAATCAAGAAAGACCTGAACGCCAAGGCCAAAGCCCAATTCGATCGCGGACAGGCCAAGTTCGAAGCCGGAAACAAAGACGGGGCACGCGCTGAGCTGCTGGCCTCCCTGCACCTGGATCCTGACAACACAATGGCACTGCCCTACCTGAAGGACGGATACAACCCTCCTGTTCTTCAGGACTACACCGTAGAGGAAGGGGACACTCTGCGCCGCATCGCCGAAAAGATCTACGGCAATCCGGGTGGAGAGCTGCTGCTCACCCGCATCAACAACCTGTCCATCGTGGACACGCTGAATCCCGGCGACATCCTCAAAACGCCCGTCTTGAACAAGAAACTCACCCGTCGGCTCCATGCCGCTGCATCGCCAAAGAAAAAGGATCAGATCGGCAAGAATGGTTCGACTATCGTGGTTGCCATTCAGGAACCTGCAGCATCGTCCATGTACGAAGAAGATCTGGGCATGGCTGAAGCAGGCAGTGCCGACGCATTACTGGTCATGGCCAAATTGCAGTTCGGCAACGGCCTATACGAGACGGCAGTTTCCATGACCGATGAAATACTCTCCGCCAATCCTGATAATGCTGATGCCCGCGAAGTACGCAATGAGTCCTACTACAGGCTGGCCAGCAAGCTGTGGACCGAAGGATCGGCAAGCGAGGCCATGCGTTCCTTGATCCGCCTGCCAAAGGGGTACAAGGACTCAGGCAAACTCCGCAAACATGTTGAAGGCAAACTCGCTGCCGACTCCGAGCCTCTCTACCTCTCAGGGGTCAAGCACTTCCTAAACGAAGATCTTGAGAAAGCCGTGGAACAATGGGAACTGACTCTGCAGGTCAACCCCTTCCACGGCAAGGCCCGTACGGACCTGGAGAAGGCCCGCAAGCTGCTTGAGGCTGTTCGAGGACTTTAGGCCTGCACCGACGCCCATATTGTCCCCCTCCCGTGTAACGGCAGGGGGACAATTCATTTCCACAGCCCACAGCCTTGTTCTGACTGACCATACGTTGTATTCGTCAGCACGGCTGTTTCAAACACTTATTCCAAGGACTCTCGCATGCTTCAAGGACTGCTCGGACTCTTCGCCTTCATCTCCCTCGCCTGGATTTTTTCCGAGAACCGCCGGGCAGTTCGCCCTGGGCTCATCGCTACCGGATTGGGCCTTCAATTCGGGGTGGGCCTGTTGCTGCTCAAAGTCCCTGGAGCACAGCACGTTTTCATTTTCCTGAACCATGCCGTAGAAATCCTGGACAAGGCCACCACTGCTGGCACCAGTTTCGTCTTCGGCTATCTTGGTGGCGGCACCCTGCCTTTTGCCGAACCATGGCCAGGTGCTGCTTTCATCTTTGCCTTGAAGGCCCTGCCCATCATTATCGTCATGAGTGCATTGTCCTCACTGCTTTTCTACTGGAACATCATCCCCGCAGTTGTCCGTTTCTTTTCACTCATTCTGCAACGAACCATGCATATTGGAGGAGCGCTTGGAGTCGGAACAGCTTCCAATATCTTTGTAGGCATGGTCGAAGCTCCGCTCCTCATTCGGCCCTACCTTCTCAACATGACTCGTAGCGAACTGTTTGCGCTCATGACCTGTGGCATGGCAACCGTGGCCGGTACGGTTCTGGTGCTGTATGCCCAGATCATTGCCCCGGTCGTTCCTGGGGCCATGGGACATATCCTTGCAGCTTCGCTCATGAGTGCACCGGCCTCCATCATGCTGGCCATGATCGTCATACCCGAAAATGCGGACTCGACTCAGGGTGACATCGCATCGCCAGACAACGCAATCAGCTCCATGGACGCCGTCACCAAAGGCACTGCCAGTGGAGTTCAACTGCTGATCAATGTCATCGGCCTGCTCATCGTGTTGGTCTCCATCGTCAGCCTGACCAATCAGATTCTGGGACTGATACCTGATGTCGCCAACGCCCCCCTGACTCTGGAGAGATTATTGGGATGGGTCATGAGCCCACTGGTCTGGCTGGCTGGAGTCCCCTGGGCTGAAGCAACAACAGCAGGCACGTTGATGGGAACCAAAACCATACTCAACGAATTCCTGGCCTATCTTGCCCTGGCGGCCACTTCACCCGAAGCTCTCTCTGAAAAGAGCCGAGTCATCATGACATACGCCATGTGTGGTTTCGCCAATCCGGGTAGCCTGGGCATCATGATTGCCGGATTGGGGACCATGGTCCCTGAACGGCGTGAAGAGATTGTCTCCCTGGGAATCAAATCGGTTGCTGTTGGGACATTGGCAACGCTCATGACCGGGGCCGTGGTCAGCCTGCTCTACTAAAACGGCGTCCAGGCGACTACACGTGCACCTATATCCGTGATATGATGGCGCGTCATCCCCTTCACAAAACGGAGGTCACTGTGAAACGCGTCATGTTGCTTGTCATGATATTAATGACAGTACTCATCACCTCACATGCCCAGGCCAGATCCTGGCGCATCGATAACAACCACAGCCAGGCCGTATTCACCATTCGGCATATTGCTGGCAACGTTACAGGATTCTTCAACAACTTTGAGGGCACCATCATTGACCCCGAAATACCGGGGATCGGCATGATCGACATACAAATCCATGTCGACTCCATCAACACCGGGGTGGACAAACGTGACGCTCATCTGAAAACCCCAGACTTCTTCGACAGCGCAAACCACCCACAACTCCACTTCACCAGCACAAAAATCACCAATCAAGGTGACGGCTGGTTCAATGCGCATGGAGTTCTCACCATTCGCAACACCAACCATCCCGCGACTCTGACCTTCGCACTGACCGAGATGACACAGCACCCTCCCTTTCCGGGCATGGAATGTATGGATGTCCTTGGTTTTAAAGCTCATCACACCCTGAATAGACTCGATTTTGGGGTGGGTGACGGAAAATTCCTGCAGATGGGGCTCGTGGACAACACGGTTGGTATCACGCTGCAAGGCGAGCTACTCAGTCCAAGAGAAGACTGCCAATAGCCATGCAAAAAGCCGCCACCTTGGCAGGTAGCGGCTTTCATTATCACCAGTCAGCTCCCAAGGGAGCAATCAGTATTATTTACCGAAGCTGCGCTCGAACAGTTCGGTCAGGGCTTTGCGCCCATCGTCATTCATGAAACGGGTGCCCGTTCCGGTGAAATGATGGTGGCTGATCACCGGCGCTTCCACCACTTCCCAGCTTCCCTTCAGCCACTGGAACCACGACTTTTTCTCCTGATCGAAGACAAACAACGGCTTGTTGCATATCTTTGCGTACTCGGCCCCCCAGCCGGTACCACCTTTGACGGTACCATCTTCCTGAATGGCACCTACCACGTAGACCTCATGCCCACTGGCGACCTGCCAACAGATGCTCTGCAATACCTTGCGGAAGATGGGGGCACTGGAAAATTTGCGATTCATCAAACGAGACACGTAGGTCAGACTCACATCTTTAAGAGTCAGCTCTTCCGTAGTCAAAACCCGTGCACCGCGTTCGCGCCCGGTCTGGTGCCCTTCAAAGCTATAATTGACCTCTTCCAGACCGTATCGCTCGGCCAGGGCTCCAAACTCGGCTTCGGCGCCGTTTGCGCCACCGCTGTAGAGAATGTAAACGCTATTTCCCATTGCCTTCCTCCTGGGTTGGTATCGACGTAATAACTAAAAATAGCACAGCAATATGACAGCTGCAATGTGTTCGCTATCGATTCCGCAAGTCCATGCCGGACCAACGGTTGTCTCTCTTAAGAGCTTGAGCATTCTCCGTCAAGTTCAGAAGCACGTTATTCATGACCAAGGACACAACCTGCACGCAGTTAACGAGACCTGAAATTCAAAACGTTGTATAAGATCCGGTCAATCACTGTGTATCGTCAACAACTTCGTACTGCTACATTAACCAAATCAAGTCTGTTCCTATTCCTCCGCGTGCCCATCAAAAACACTCAAACGCTTTGGCCCAGCATCTTTTCATTCACCATGAATTAAGTCCTCGGAAGCTGATGCCCACGGGATATCAGCTTCTCCCGTCCCGCCCAACCATCCGCCATCCATTTTGGATCATTGGACTTTATCATCATCCTGACATTTATCACAAAAGTCCCCGCTCTACCTTGCACTCGCAAGGCCCTTGGGCTAACCTTCCACACCTCGTGATGCCCTTCAGGTGGCAGCAAGCCATAACAAGGAATCCGGTGCAAAACCGGAGCGGTCCCGCCGCTGTAATCCCAATAAAAGTTCGGCCCCCTATGCCACTGCCCTCAAGGCGGGAAGGCTGACCGAACAAGGGAAAGCCAGAAGACCTACCTGAAGCGATTCTAGCCCGATGAGGCCCGCGGAGGCCACTGACGGAGATGCACATTCATACCCAATAACCGTTGTCGAATTCCCGGCGGTTCAGCTGAGCGGGAATTACACACGACAACCATGTAAACAGTCAGAACGCCGCCCCACAGGTCCGGCGTTTTCCGCTTTGCCGCCAAGCGCTGTTTATCAAGAGACACTTATGCCTAGCCAAATTCAAAAACGTGATGGATGCGTCGAGACCTGGTCTACCAAGCGCATTGGAAACGCCATATTCAAAGCCCTCAAGGGCAGCGGTATCAAGGACCCTCTTCTTGCCAACCGCTTGGCCAAGAAAGTGGAAGCCAAGCTTGTGGATGTAGATGTTCCCGAGCAGGAACAGGTGCAGGACATGGTCCAGCAGGTGCTGATGGAAGTCCGGCTGTACAAGGTTGCAGAGCGCTATATCATCTACCGCGAAAAACGCCGTGAGTTACGCACCCAGAATGACGCCTTTCTGGATATTTCCGGCGTCACCGAAAGCTATCTCGACAATGTGGACTGGCGGGTCAACGAGAACTCCAACATGGTTCACTCCTTCCAGGGACTGATCCTGCACATGGCCGGATCGGTTCAGGCCAGGTACGTACTTGAAAAGTATCCCGAAGAAGTGCGCATGGCCCACAATCACGGGTATTTTCATATCCATGACCTCTCTTTTGGCCTGGCAGGGTACTGCTCGGGCTGGAGCCTGCGTGATTTGCTGTTGGAAGGCTTCAACCTTCGTGACCGCTGTTCATCCACCCCGGCGAAGCACTTTGATGCGGCCTGCGGACAGATCGTCAATTTCCTTGGCACCCTCCAGAACGAATGGGCCGGAGCACAGGCCTTCAATAACGTGGATACATACCTGGCTCCGTTTATCCGGCACGATGGTCTGGATTACGCCACAGTGAAGCAGCAGATTCAGAAGCTGCTCCACAACCTGAATGCGACCTCCCGCTGGGGCGGACAAAGCCCGTTCACCAATTTCACATTCGATTTTGTCCCCCCGTCACACATTGCCAACGAGCCCATCATCATCGGTGGCGCATTTCAGGATTCGACCTATGGTGAATACGCCGAGGAAATGGCACTCATCAACCGGGCATTCCTGGAAGTCATGCTTGAAGGCGACGCAAACGGCCGGATCTTCTCCTTCCCCATTCCGACATACAACGTGACCGAGGACTTCCCCTGGGAGTCTCCAGAAGGAAAACTTCTGTTACAGATGACCGCCAAGTATGGTGCGCCGTACTTCCAGAATTTCATCAACTCGGATCTCAATCCGGAAGACGTACGCTCCATGTGCTGCCGTCTTCAGATGGACCTGCGTGAAATTCGCAAGAAAACCGGAGGACTGTTCGGAGCTGGCGATCTCACAGGCTCCATCGGTGTTGTCACTCTGAATCTTCCCAAACTGGCCTACCTGGCACACAACGAAGACGACTTCATCGACCTTGTTACCGAGTACGCCGAACTTGCCTGCGAGTCGCTGGAATTCAAGCGCAAGATCGTGGAGAAAAACCTGGACGCGGGGATGTTCCCTTTCTCCCGCCGCTACCTGAAGAACGGTTTCAACGGCCACTTCTCCACCATCGGACTCATCGGTGGTCATGAAGCCTGCATGAATATGCTGGGCAAGGGCGTTGACACTGAATCCGGTTCACGACTCATGCAACGGGTTCTCAACCACCTTCGGGAATTGGTGGTTCAGTTCCAGGAAAAGACAGGCCACCTGTACAACCTGGAAGCCACGCCAGGAGAAGGCACTTGCTACCGCTTGGCCAAGATCGACAAGGGGCTGTATGAAGACATCTACACCTCGGGTAATGCGGTACCGTATTACACCAACTCCACCTTGCTGCCCGTTGGCGCCACCGAAGATGTCTTTTTTGCCCTCGAGCATCAGGACAAGCTGCAGACGCTTTACAATGGCGGTACGGTTTTCCATACCTTCCTCGGCGAAGCCGTGCCCAATGAAGAAAGCGTGAAAAGCTTCCTGCTCAAGGCTATGAGCAAAACCAAGATTCCCTATATCTCGGTGACGCCCACCTTCTCTGTATGCAAGGAACACGGTTATATCTATGGCGAGCATTTCGATTGCCCGACCTGTGGTGACGAAACCGAGGTCTATACCCGAGTGGTGGGCTACTATCGCCCTGTTGGGCGCTGGAACAAGGGCAAGCAGGAAGAGTTCAAGGATCGCTCGGAATATACCATGGATACGTTCTGCACCTCGGCCTAATATCCGCAGGAGATAAACCCTATGATTCTCGACGCCAATCAACTTGCTGCCGTACGACAACGTAACGACGAGGAGTTGCGCAGAGGAAGCCGTTCAACCCACGGCTATCCTGCCCAGACCATCCAGAACCTGATGCACACCATTGAAGCCCTCAAAAAAGAGAAGCGTAAATGGAAGAAACTGGCACAGGGCAGAGCAAAGGCTCTTTCCGATATCAATGATATCGTAGTCCAGACCGGGAATGGATCTGACCATAGCTGAAGAGAATCATATCAATACGATAACGCCCGTCCTCCAATTTTTGGGGGCGGGCGTTTTTTCATGGGGCAAGTGTGCCTCAGGTGTAAAAATCGCATATACCTATCAAGCTTCAACTTACTCCGTTACCCCATTGCGAGCCTTGAAGTTTCGCAGAAGGCCTCAGGAACACCCTACAGGGTCTCAAGAGTGTCAGGCCAAATACCTTGCCGAAGATTGAGCTATGAGGCGCCACAGCCGAATACCCCAGCTAAACTATAGGCTGGCAACGAGTAGGGACGATTGAATGAGCCTCGTTAGCGTTAAGACGAAACGCCGGGAATCGAACCGTCCTCGCCCGCGTACAGAAATCCCACGGATAACGGGTGCTATGCAGACAGCCGTGTGGGGCATAACAGCGGCAATAAGAGACGATTGGATTCTGTTGAACCTCACAGCACCCCTCTGGAGCCCGTGATGCCTGGACAAGAGGCCAATGCCTGGCTGACCGCGCTTATGGCCGTGGCTGGCGTAACGGCCCCAATCAAAGCGTTCCTCCCCCCGGCAGAACACCTGACAGACACGTTGATCACCGTCGTCGCAACTTTCATTTTGCACTGTAGGTAAGGCTGTCTCCAACGCAGAAAGGCCCACAAGCTTGTTAGCTTGCGGGCCTTTCCAAAAGAGAGTCCTGGCACCGGCCTACTTTCCCACTGACTACTCAGCAGTATCATCGGCGATGAAGGGCTTAACTTCCGAGTTCGGAATGGGATCGGGTGTACCCCCTTCTCCATGGGCACCAGGACAAATATATTAGTTAATAAGGAAGGATGTAGTTGTTCTATAGTAAAGGAGTTAAGACTCACGACCTATTAGTACCGGTTTGCTGAATACATTGCTGCACTTACACATCCGGCCTATCAACGTTGTAGTCTTCAACGGGTCTTTAGGACTTGCGTCAGAGAGACCTAATCTTGAAGCAGGCTTCCCGCTTAGATGCTTTCAGCGGTTATCCTTTCCGAACATAGCTACCCTGCGATGCCGTTGGCACGACAACAGGAACACCAGAGGTTCGTTCACCCCGGTCCTCTCGTACTAGGGGCAACCCTTCTCAAGTCTCTTACGCCCACAGAAGATAGGGACCAAACTGTCTCACGACGTTTTAAACCCAGCTCGCGTACCACTTTAAACGGCGAACAGCCGTACCCTTGGGACCTGCTCCAGCCC
>NZ_AP017378.1:660000-662500 GCF_003966735.1 Desulfovibrio ferrophilus | reverse complement strand
TTAGTTAATAAGGAAGGATGTAGTTGTTCTATAGTAAAGGAGTTAAGACTCACGACCTATTAGTACCGGTTTGCTGAATACATTGCTGCACTTACACATCCGGCCTATCAACGTTGTAGTCTTCAACGGGTCTTTAGGACTTGCGTCAGAGAGACCTAATCTTGAAGCAGGCTTCCCGCTTAGATGCTTTCAGCGGTTATCCTTTCCGAACATAGCTACCCTGCGATGCCGTTGGCACGACAACAGGAACACCAGAGGTTCGTTCACCCCGGTCCTCTCGTACTAGGGGCAACCCTTCTCAAGTCTCTTACGCCCACAGAAGATAGGGACCAAACTGTCTCACGACGTTTTAAACCCAGCTCGCGTACCACTTTAAACGGCGAACAGCCGTACCCTTGGGACCTGCTCCAGCCCCAGGATGTGATGAGCCGACATCGAGGTGCCAAACCGCGTCGTCGATGTGAACTCTTGGACGCGATCAGCCTGTTATCCCCGGCGTACCTTTTATCCGATGAGCGATGGCCCTTCCATTCGGAACCACCGGATCACTAAGACCTACTTTCGTACCTGCTCGAGATGTCTCTCTCACAGTCAAGCTCCCTTATGCCTTTGCACTCAACGGCTGGTTTCCAATCAGCCTGAGGGAACCTTTGCGCGCCTCCGTTACTCTTTGGGAGGCGACCGCCCCAGTCAAACTACCCACCAGACACTGTCTCCCACCCGGATTACGGGTTGGGATTAGACTCCTAGACTATCAAGGGTGGTATTTCAAGGGTGACTCCACCAATACTGGCGTACCGGCTTCAAAGTCTCCCACCTATCCTACACATGATAGCCCAAAAACCAATGTCAAGCTGTAGTAAAGGTGCACAGGGTCTTTCCGTCTTTCTGCGGGTAGACGGCATCTTCACCGCCAATTCAATTTCACTGAGTCTCTGGCCGAGACAGTGCGGAGATCGTTACGCCATTCGTGCAGGTCGGAACTTACCCGACAAGGAATTTCGCTACCTTAGGACCGTTATAGTTACGGCCGCCGTTTACCGGGGCTTCGATTCAGAGCTTCGGGCGAACCCTAACCCCACCTCTTAACCTTCCGGCACCGGGCAGGCGTCAGACCCTATACGTCGTCTTACGACTTCGCAGAGTCCTATGTTTTTAGTAAACAGTCGCCCCCGCCATTTCTCTGCGGCTCCAATCAGCTATCCAAGTAAATGGGTCACCAATCGGAGCACCCCTTCTCGCGAACTTACGGGGTCATTTTGCCGAGTTCCTTAGCCAGAGTTCTCTCAAACGCCTTGGGTTACTCACCCCACCCACCTGAGTCGGTTTACGGTACGGTCTCATAGAGCTAAACTTAGAAGCTTTTCTTGGCAGCATGGAATCAATGGCTTCAACATAAATGTCTCGGCATCGCGCCTTGGCCTTAAAGAGAACCGGATTTACCTAGCTCTCAAGCCTACACGCTTACACCAGCTATTCCAACAGCTGGACCATCTATCCTCCTGCGTCCCTCCATCGCACACTCTATAAGGTACAGGAATATTAACCTGTTTCCCATCGACTACGCTTTTCAGCCTCGCCTTAGGGGCCGACTAACTCTGGGCAGATTATCTTTACCCAGAAAACCTTGGGTTTACGGCGAAAGGGTTTCTCACCCTTTTTATCGTTACTCATGCCAGCATGTTCACTTCTCATTAGTCCAGCAGGCCTCACGGACTACCTTCATCCCAAATGAGAACGCTCTCCTACCGCGCGTAGTAAAACTACGCACCCGTGGCTTCGGTGGTATGCTTAGCCCCGTTACATTTTCGGCGCGAAATCATTAGACCAGTGAGCTATTACGCTTTCTTTAAAGGATGGCTGCTTCTAAGCCAACCTCCTGGCTGTCTAAACGATTTCACTTCCTTTCCCACTGAGCATACACTTCGAGACCTTAGCCGACGGTCTGGGCTGTTTCCCTTTCGACCATGGACCTTCGCACCCATAGTCTGACTCCCAGGATGAAACTAACGGCATTCGGAGTTTGATAGGGGTTGGTAAGCGGGTAAGCCCCCTAGCCCTTTCAGTGCTCTACCTCCGTCAGTCAACTCCTGAGGCTATACCTCAATATATTTCGGAGAGAACCAGCTATCACCGGGTTTGATTGGCCTTTCACCCCTATCCACAAGTCATCCGAGCAATTTTCAACTTACAACGGTTCGGCCCTCCACTTGATTTTACTCAAGCTTCAGCCTGCTCATGGATAGATCACCCGGCTTCGGGTCTAATCCAACGTACTGATCGCCCTATTCAGACTCGCTTTCGCTACGGCTACACCTTACGGCTTAACCTTGCACGGTAGATTAACTCGCTGGCCCATTATGCAAAAGGCACGCGGTCACGGAACAAGTCCGCTCCCACTGCTTGTAGGCAACTGGTTTCAGGTACTATTTCACTCCCCTAACAGGGGTACTTTTCACCTTTCCCTCACGGTACTGGTTCACTATCGGTCGCTAAGGAG